>NZ_JBHWVI010000221.1:0-14414 GCF_042737005.1 Streptomyces sp. NPDC060027 | reverse complement strand
GGATGCGGTCGGCGCATCCGGGCCGGCGGGTGGTGCGGGCGGGTGTCGGTCAGCCGACGTCGAACGTGGCCGGATCCGGGCCCAGCCGGCGGTCCTCGTTCAGTGCCGAGATCGCCGCGATGTCCTCGGTGTCCAGGGAGAAGTCGAAGACGTCGATGTTCTCCTGGATCCGCGACGGCGTCACGGACTTCGGGATCACGACGTTGCCCAGCTGGAGGTGCCAGCGCAGGACGATCTGGGCCGGGGTGCGACCGTGCTTCTGGGCGATGGCGACGATCGCCGGGACCTCCAGGAGGCCCTTGCCCTGGCCGAGCGGCGACCAGGCCTCGGTCGCGATGCCCTGCTCGGCGTGGTACTCACGGGCCGCGCGCTGCTGGAGGTGCGGGTGCAGCTCGATCTGGTTGACGGCCGGGATGACGGACGTCGCGTCGATCAGCTGCGCCAGGTGCTCCGGGAGGAAGTTCGAGGTGCCGATGGCCTTGGCGCGGCCGTCCGCGTAGATCTTCTCGAAAGCCTTGTACGTGTCGACGTACGTGCCCCGGGAGGGCGTCGGCCAGTGGATCAGATACAGGTCGACGTAGTCCAGGCCGAGCTTCTCCAGCGAGGTGTCGAAGGCGCGCAGCGCCGAGTCGTACCCCTGGTCGCTGTTCCAGAGCTTGGTGGTGACGAAGAGCTCCTCGCGGGCGATGCCGGAGGCGTTGATGGCCTTGCCGGTGCCCTCTTCATTGCCGTAGATCGCCGCGGTGTCGATGCTGCGGTACCCGGACTCCAGCGCGGTGGCGACCGCTCGCTCCGCCTCGTCGTCCGGCACCTGCCAGACGCCGAAGCCCAGCTGCGGCATCTCGACGCCGTTGTTCAGGATGGTCGGGGGGACCTTGCTCACGAGCTCTCGATCCTTCAGTCGTCGGATGGTCTGCGTACCCTCAACGATCACGGGCCGTGATGCATTCCTGACCGGGCTTCCGGTCCGAGGAATCGCAGATTGGCTGAAATGGGTCCGATCAATCGCGCCCGGGCGGTGTCGGCCGTGTCCGGGCGGTGTCGAGCGTGTCCGGACGGTCGACCGGCCTCTGACCCGGTCGGCGCGCGGCCGGCTGCCGTCGACCGGCCCGGAACCGGCGATCAGGGAAACATCGGAGGAATCGGGCCCCGCCCGGGACCGCCGTACGAACGCGCCCGCCTCGATGAGGGGACCTCCGCCCGGCACTACGCCTGGTAGAGCGCCTCGACCTCCGCCGCGTACGCCTTCTCGATCGCCTTGCGCTTCAGCTTCAGCGACGGGGTCAGCAGCCCGTGCTCCTCGGTGAACTGGTTGGCCAGTATCCGGAAGGTGCGGATCGACTCGGCCTGCGAGACCAGGGTGTTCGCGGCGACCACGGCGCGCCGCACCTCGGTCTCCAGATCGGGGTCGCGCACCAGATCGCCGGCGGACAGCTGCGGCTTGCCGCGCATCTGCAGCCAGTGCTCGACGGCCTCGGAGTCGAGGGTGACGAGCGCGGCGATGTACGGCCGGTCGTTGCCGACCACGATGCACTGCGCGACCAGCGGATGGTCGCGCACCCGCTCCTCCAGCACCCCCGGCGAGACGCTCTTGCCGCCGGAGGTCACCAGGATCTCCTTCTTGCGCCCGGTGATCGTGAGGTAGCCGTCCTCGTCCAGGGACCCGAGGTCGCCGGTGGCGAGCCAGCCGTCGTGCAGGGTCGCGTCGGTGGCCTTGTCGTTGTTGAGGTAGCCCTGGAACACGTTGCCGCCGTGCAGCCAGATCTCGCCGTCGTCCGCGATGTGCACCGTGGTGCCCGGGATCGCCTGCCCGACGGTGCCGAACCGGGTGAGTTCCGGCGGGTTGGCGGTCGCGGCGGCGGTCGACTCGGTGAGCCCGTACCCCTCGTAGATCGTGACGCCCGCGCCCGCGAAGAACAGCCCGAGCCGCCGGTCCATCGCCGAGCCGCCCGACATCGCGTGTCTGACCCGGCCGCCCATTGCGGCCCGGACCTTGGAGTAGACGAGCTTGTCGAAGACCTGGTGCTGCATGCGCAGGCTCGCCGAGGGGCCGGGGCCGATGCCCCAGGCCTTGGCCTCGATCGCGTCCGCGTAGCGGACAGCCACGTCGACCGCCTTCTCGAAGGGGCCGGATCTGCCCTCCTTCTCGGCCTTGCGGCGGGCGGCGTTGAAGACCTTCTCGAAGATGTACGGCACGGCCAGGAAGAAGGTGGGCCGGAAGGCGGCCAGGTCCGGCAGCAGCGCGGCCGCGTTCAGCTGCGGCTGGTGCCCGAACTTGACCTTCCCGCGGAACGCGGCGACCTGCACCATCCGCCCGAAGACATGGGCGAGCGGCAGGAACAGCAGGGTGGCCGCCTCGTCGCCGCGCTTGGAGTGGAAGACGGGCTCCCAGCGTTCGATGACGGTGTCCGCCTCGAACATGAAGTTCGCGTGCGAGATGACGCAGCCCTTGGGGCGTCCGGTGGTGCCCGAGGTGTAGATGATCGTCGCGGTCGATTCGGGGGTGACCGCGCGGCGGTGCCGGTGGACCACCTCGTCGTCGAGGTGCGCGCCCGCCTCGTACAGCTCGTGCACGGCGCCCACGTCGAGCTGCCACAGCTTGTGGAGCTGGGGCAGCCGGTCGACGACGGTGGCGATGGTCATCGCGTGGTCCTCGTGCTCCACCATGACCGCCGACACCTGGGCGTCGTGCAGCATCCAGAAGACCTGCTCGGCCGAGGAGGTGGGATAGATGGGCACGACCTGGGCGCCGATCGTCCACAGGGCGAAGTCGAAGAGGGTCCACTCGTAGCGGGTGGGGCACATGATGGCGACCCGGTCGCCGAAGCGAATGCCCTGGGAGAGCAGGCCCTTGGCGAGCGCCAGGACCTCGTCCCGGAACTCGGCCGAGGTGACGTCGCGCCACTGTCCCTGCTCGTCCTTGCGGCCGAGCGCGATGTGGAGCGGGTCCTCCCGGGCATGCTCGAACACGACGTCGGCCAGGCCGCCCACCGGCGGCGCCGACGCCAACGGGGGGTTGGTGAACTCGCGCAATACCGCTCCTCGTGGCGCTCCGCACAGCGCCGTGAAAGCTACCCCACCGTTCGACCGGACGGGAGGGGGTTCGAGCCGTCGAGCGGTGCGGTGTCCCCACTGGTCAGCCGGGGAAATGCCCGCACAAGGGGAAGGGTCGGACAGAATTCCCTACGGTTCCGTAGGTTCCGTAGGGTTCGGGTCCGTAATCTCCACGGAATCTGTACGACCTCGCGTCGGCACGTGACGGCGCGCCGCGGCAGATTCGGAGTCTCTGATTCCGGGGTCGGGCGTGTCGCGTCCGGACACCGCATCCCAGCTCCCGGCCGCGGTGTCGTCGAGGAGTCGAGGAGTCGAGGAGTCGAGGAGTCGAGCAGCCGGTCCCGGTGGTCCCGGTGGTTCCGGGACCGGCCTGCCCGCGTCATGCGCGAGGCGCCGTCACCGTCTCGGCCGGTGTCCCGGCCGCGGTCGCCGCGGCGCGCGGTGTCCGGACGAGCGCCAGGACGAGTGCGCCTCCGATCAACCCCGTCACGCCGGCCGCCACCGACGCCGTGTCGAGCCCGGAGGCGAAGGCGGCCCGCAGTGTGTGCTCGGAGACCGCGCCCCGCAGCGCCCCGGCGCCCCCGCTCGCCAGCGTGTGGGCCGCGTCGCGCGACACCGTGTCCTGCATGCGTGAGGTCAGGACCGTGCCGAACACGGCGACCCCGAGCGCGTACCCGAGCTGCCGGACCGTGTTGACCGCGCCGCCCGCCATGCCCGCCCGCTCCGGCGGTACGGCGGCGAGTGCGGCGCCCGCGAGCGCCGGGGAGACCAGCCCGACACCGATCCCGACGAGCACCAGACCCGGCACCAGCACCGTCCAGTGCGCGCCCGCGTCGAGGACGGCCTGGCAGAAGCCCCCCGAGCCGATCAGCAGGAGCCCGCCACCGATCGTCAGCCGCGCCGGAACCCCGTGCAGCAGCTTCCCGGCGAGGATCGCGACCACCACCGAGGCGCCCGTCATCGGCAGCAGCGTGAGCCCGCCGCGCACGGGGCTCATGCCCAGCAGCGTCTGCATCCAGATCGAGAGATACGGGATGACGCCGAACGCCGCTCCGTTGAAGGCGAGCGCGCCCAGCATCACGCCCACGAAGGCGGGCTCGCGCAGTAGCGCCAGGTCCAGGAGCGGACGCGCCACCCACCGCTCGACGAGCACGAACGCGACGAGCGCCAGCGCCGCGCAGGCGAACGAGCCCGTGGTCGCCGTCGACGTCCAGCCGTCGGAGCCGGCCCGCACCACCGCGTACGTCGTCGCGCCCACGAAGCAGGCGAACGTCGCCGTGCCCGCCCAGTCGATCCGCGTCCCGCGCGCTCCCCGCGACTCCGGCACCACCTTCAGCGTCAGCCACACGGCCGCCACGCTCACCGGCAGGTTCACGAAGAAGATCCACCGCCAGCCGGGCCCCTCGGTCAGCAGCCCGCCCAGTACCGGGCCGACCGCCGCCGCGCCGCCGCTGACCGCGCCCCACACCCCGAGCGCCGCCGACCGCTGCCGCCCCTGGTAGACCGAGCCGAGCAGCGGCAGCGTCGTGGCGAGCATCGCCGCCGCGCCCACGCCCTGCACCGCCCGAGCCGCCACCAGCATCCCCGGGCCGCTCGCGAGCCCGCACCACAGCGAGGCCGCCGCGAAGAGCACGACACCCGCCACATGCACGCGGCGCCGGCCCAGCACGTCGGCGGCGGCCCCCGCCCCCAGCAGCAGCGCGGCCAGCGCGAGCGCGTAGCCGTCGATCACCCACTGCAGATCGCTCAGGGACGCGTGCAGCGCCCGCGCCATGTCCGGCAGCGCGACGACGACGATCGTCACGTCCAGCAGCAACATGAACGTCCCCAGGCACACCGCCGTGAGCGGCCCCCATGTACGCATGTCCTCATCTCCCTGTGCCACGGATTGCGTCGGCCGGATGCGTGTGTCACCCGATCTGTCTCCGTACGATGGGGCCGTGCCGGTCGATCACCATGGTTTCGGGTGCCGGATCGACGGAATCCGACAGGGAAGGGCCTCATGGAACTGGAATCCCACGATCTCGACCTGCTCGATCTGCGGCTGCTGGCCGCTCTGGAGGTCAACGGACGGGCCTCCTTCAGCCGGATCGGGGAGGTGCTGGGCGCCTCCGACCAGACGATCGCCCGGCGCTACCGCAAGCTGTGCGCCGAGGCCGGACTCCGGGTCGTCGCGGTCCGCGACGCGCACCGGCTCGGTCAGGACCACTGGATGCTGCGGCTGCGCTGCGCGCCCGACAGCGCCGGCGCCATCGCGGACGCCCTGGCCCAGCGTCCCGACACCGCCTGGATCGGCCTCGCCTCGGGCGGCACCGAGGTGATCTGCATGACCCGCCCGCGCAGCCCCGCCGACCACGACGACCTGCTGCTCGGCAAGCTCCCGCGCACCCCGAAGATCATGGAGATCCGGGCCCACCAGCTGATCCACCGCTTCTTCGGCGGCCCCGACGGCTGGATCGGCAAGTTCGCCGCGCTGACCGACGACCAGACCGCCGCGCTGCGCCCGGAGCGGTCCGAGGCGAGCGGTCCCGCCCGGATCGACCCCGAGGACGAACCGCTGGTCGCCGCGCTCGAACGCGACGGCCGTGCCACCTACCCGGAGCTGCAACGCGCCACCGGGCGTTCCGAGTCCGCCGTCAAGCGCCGGCTCGCCGCGCTGCTGGCGTCCGGCGCCGTGTACGTCGACGTCGAGTACCACTCGGAGCACCTCGGCTACGGTCTCGCCGCCTGCCTGTGGATCACCGCGGCCCCCGCCGCCCTGCACTCCGTCGGAGAGGCCCTGGCGACCCACGACGAGATCGCCTTCGCCTCCGCGACGGCGGGCCCCTCCAACATCGTCGTCACCGCGGTCGTCCCCGACACGGTCGGTCTCTACGCGTACCTGAGCGGCCCGCTCGGCCGTCTCGACGGCGTCCAGTACGTCGAGACGACGCCGTTCATGCGCCGGGTCAAGCAACTCACGTACGCCAAGCTCCGCTGACGCCACCGGGCACGCCGACCGAGGCGGCCCTCAGTTCCGTCGTCCCCGGTGCAGCCGGTCCCCGCCCGCGAGGATCGCCGCCGCGAGCGCGTCCGCGGCCCCTTGCGCGGACGGCCGCCGACGACCGTGCACCAGCACGAAGTCGACCTCGCCGAGCTCCGGGAGCCCCGCCCGCTCCGGCACCCGGACCAGACCGGGCGGCACGAGTCCCCGCGAGTGGGCCATCACCCCGAGACCCGCGCGGGCCGCCGCGAGCAGGCCGTTGAGGCTGCCGCTGGTGCAGGCGATGCGCCACGGCCGGCCCTGGCGTTCCAGGGCTTCGAGGGCGAGCGCCCGCGTGATGCCCGGGGGAGGGTAGACGATCAGCGGGACCGGACGGTCCGGGTCCAGCCGCAGCCGCTGGGCACCGATCCACACCAGGCGGTCGTGCCAGACGAGTTCACCGCGCTGGTCCTCGGGCCGACGCTTCGCCAGCACCAGGTCGAGATGACCGGCGGCGAGCTGTTCGTGGAGGGTGCCGGACAGTTCGACCGTCAGCTCCAGGTCCACCTCGGGATGGTCGGAGCGGAAACCCTCCAGGATCTCCGGCAGCCGGGTCAGCACGAAGTCCTCGGACGCGCCGAAGCGCAGCCGGCCGCGCAGCCGTGTCCCGGTGAAGAACGCCGCCGCCTGCTCCTGCACCTCCAGGATCCGCCGCGCGAACCCGAGCATCGCCTCGCCGTCCTCGGTGAGCTCGACGGAGTGCGTGTCGCGCGAGAACAACTGCCGCCCGGCCGCGTCCTCCAGGCGCCGCACATGCTGGCTGACCGTGGACTGGCGCACCCCCAGCCGCCGGGCCGCCTGAGTGAAGCTCAGCGTCTGGGCCACCGCCAGGAACGTACGCAGCTGGGAAGGGTCGTACATGCCGCCACGCTATCGCGAAACGTGATGACAGTCAGAACGGTATGACGGATTCCCGATCACGACCCGGGAGAGGACGATGGAGAGGGCACGACCCGCCCAGGACGAGCAGACGCACCGAACCGAGCAGTGGAGCACCGTGAAACGCCTGCAGTGGCCGAGTTGGATGCCGATCGACCCGTACATCCTGCTGTTGCTCGGGACCGTGGGGCTCGCCGCCCTGTTCCCGGCGAGCGGAACGGGAGCGGACGTCGCCTCCGGCGCCACCACCGCCGCGATCGCCTTCCTCTTCTTCCTGTACGGCGCGCGCCTCTCCACCCGTGAAGCAGTGGAGGGCCTCAAGCACTGGCGGCTGCACGGCACGGTGCTGGTGTGCACCTTCGTGGTGTTCCCGCTGCTCGGCCTCGCCGCCCGCGGCCTGGAGCCGGCGCTGCTGACCCACGACCTCTACACCGGCCTCCTCTTCCTCACGCTCGTCCCGTCGACCATCCAGTCGTCGATCGCCTTCACCTCGATCGCCCGGGGCAACGTGCCCGCCGCGATCTGCGCGGGCTCCTTCTCCTCGCTGGCCGGCATCGTCCTCACCCCGCTGCTCGCGGCGGCCCTCCTCGGCAACAGCGGCGGCGGGTTCTCCCCCGACTCGCTGGTCAGGATCGTGCTGCAACTGCTGGTGCCGTTCGTGGCCGGGCAACTGCTACGCCCCTGGATCGGCGCCTTCATCACCCGCCACAAGAAGGTCCTCGGCCACGTCGACCGCGGCTCGATCCTGCTCGTCGTGTACACCGCGTTCAGCGAGGGCATGGTGCAGGGCATCTGGCACCAGGTGAGCGCCGTCCGGCTCGCGGGACTCCTCGTCGTCGAGGCGCTGCTGCTCGGCGTGATGCTCCTCCTGACCTGGTACGGCGCGAAGGCCCTGCGCTTCGGCCGCGAGGACCGGATCGCCATCCAGTTCGCCGGGTCCAAGAAGTCGCTCGCCTCCGGACTCCCCATGGCCGGTGTCCTGTTCGGCGCGCACGCCTCGCTCGCCGTGCTTCCGCTGATGCTCTTCCACCAGATGCAGCTCATGGTGTGCGCGGTGATCGCCAAACGCCGTGCCCGTGACCCCGAGGCGACCGGCCCGGCCGGTCCGGACCAGCCGTCCGGGACAGGAGGGGCGACGGGCACCGGCGGCGGCTCCGGTACACGCGGCCCGGCCGGAGCGGGCGGGACCGCCGGGTCCGCTAGGAGCCGGGTCTCCCCAGTCGCAACGTCACGAATCGCGGTCGGTACAGGGACACGTTCCGGCTGAGGTGCGCCTGCGCCGCCGTGCCCGTGGCGTCGAGCCAGTTGACGTCGTAGCTGAGGACGATCCGGTCGCCGTCGCTCAGCTCCGGGTGCGCCTGCGGGTTGTACGCGGCCACGTCACCGTCGGGCAGGGACGGGCTGAAGCTCCGGGTGGGCCCGTGCCAGGGCCCGGCCGGAGCACAGGCCCAGTACGAGGTGATCGTGGCCAGGCCCGCGGCACCGAGCGCCATCGTGAACAGGACGTAGGTGCCGCCGTCCCGCACCACCGTGAACGCGCTGCCCACACCCGTGCGCCGGCCGTCCCCGAGCACCGGCGCCGGACGCCCGCGCACCGTCCACGCCGAACCGTCCCAGTACTCCCAGGCGCCCGGCTCGCCGAGCGCGCCACGCGGCACCCGCGCCACGTACGCCCGCCCGGCGGGGCGCCCGGCGGCCCGCCCGTCGTCGCCCCCGAAGACGTACGTCCAGGCGCCGGCGTCGACGGCCGCGGTACCGAACAGCACGCGCCGGGAGGCGTCCGCCACCGGACCCTCGTCCAGGACCGTGGTGATGCCTTCGAGGCGCAGTCCGGGCAGCGAGAGCGTGGCGACCTCGGTGGCGGTGGGCACACCGTAGATCCACGGCGCCTGGCCCGCCGTCCGGGTCCACAGCAGAACCCGGACGACCCGCCGGTCCGAGCCCGGGGAGCGGGGTTCGACGCGGGCCGCGACCGGCCAGCGCCACTGCCGCGGTGCCGGATCGGGGAAGACGGGCGCGGGCAGCGTGGTCCGCAGCCGGCCGTCGCGGGACATCACGAGCGCCGAGTTGCGCACCAGGGGCGCGTTCGCGTCCCGCCAGGCGTACGACTCGCCCACCGGGTTCGGCGGTGCGTACACCTGGCCGAGATAGGTGTCCGAGAACAGCCACAGCACCCGGCCGTCGGGGAGTCGCAGCGAATGGGTTCCGTCGCCGCCGGTCCAGTCGTCGGCGCGGCCGGCGTCGTCGCCGTACCGGGCGAACTCGCGCGTGAGATCCGCCTCCGCGCTCCAGGAGGTGAGGGTGCGGGCGGAGCACACGCCACCGCCCTCCCGGTCACGGTCCGGAAGGGCGGTGAGCAGCACGGCCGCCGAGACCAGGGCCAGCAGAAGGCCGAGCCCGGTCCCGTTCCGCCGTCGCGTTCGTGCGTCGTCGGGCACGGACGGGACGTTAGTGGTCCCCGCTCACCTGGTCCATGGGGAGCCACAGGACGGTGTCCCGGGTCACCTGCTCCGAGGGCGGCGCCGACAGCTCGCCGTCGCTCAACGCCCGGTCGTAGACCCGCACATCGTCGATCGCACCGGTGAAGTACACCCGGCTGTCCATCCGTTGGCCGATGTGCACCCCGAACGGCGAGTTCCGGCTCACCGATCCGGGGACGTCCGCCGCACCGACCGTCGTCCCGTCGACGAACAGCGTGAGCCGTCCCCCGCCACGGCGCAGCGCCAGATGGTGCCACTGGCCGTCGTTGTACGCGCCCGTGGTGCGCACGGACGCGGTGGTCGGGGCCGCGGCGCCGTTCCTGGTGGTGATGAGACCGGTGATCCGGTCGGACGCGGGCTCCCCGCGCAGCCACACCTGCGGCTGTGTCGTGCCGATCCCGCCCATCCACAGCAGCGGCTGCTCACCGCTGGTGGCCGTGTAGCGGAACCACAGGGACGCCGTGAAGTCCTTCGTCCCCAGCGCGAGCCGGTCCTGATACGGCAGTCGTACGGCGTCGTCGGCGCCGTCGAACTCCAGCGCGCCCCGAAGGACGCCCGCCGTCCGGGCCGGGCCGCCCAGGACCGCCGCCCGCCGGGTGAACGGAGCGAGGTCGGCCGTCGTCGGGTCCGGGCCCCGGCGCGGCCGGAGCCAGTCCTCGGTGAACCGGGCGAAGCGGATCTCGTCGCGCGCGTCGACCGCGCCGCCCTCGTACAGCAGGCCCACCGTGCCGCCGTCGATCCGCACCAGATCGGAGTAGCCGGACCAGTCGGTGGTGACGACCGTGCCGCGGTCCACGCTGTCCCAGGTGCGTCCGCCGTCGTAGGAGGAGCGGATCATCATGGTCCTGCGGCGGTCGGGGTCGCCCGGGCAGGACAGCAGGATCCGGTCACCGACGCGCAGGGTGGAGCCCTGCACCTGGGGCGCGTAGAGGTCCGGGACGTCACGGAAGGAGGAGACGAAACTGTCTCCGCCGTCCCGGCTGACCGCCTGGGTGCGGTGCCCGAGGTCGGTGCCGTCCTGCTCGCGACCGCTGACCAGGACCGATCCGTCGGCGCGCTCGGTGAGTGTCATCTCGGACGGCTTCTGCCGGAAGGTGCCGTCGTCCGCGATCGGCCAGGAGTCGGTCGCACCGATGTCCCAGTGGTCGCCTCCGTCGTCGCTGGTGATGAGCGCGGCGTTGTTGGTGGTGACCCGGCCGCCGTTCCAGGTCTCGGTGTTGACGGCGAAGACGAGTCGTCCCGCGTGCCGGCCGTGGGTGAGCTGGATGCCGTGCACCGGGCCGGTGGCGTACCAGGAGTTCCAGTTCGCGGGCAGGATCTCGGCGCTCAGGTCGCGCGGCCGCGACCAGGTGAGCCCGTCGTCGTCGCTGTACTGGAGATGCGGGGTGCGGTCGCAGGGGACCGCGCAGCCCGCACTGTCCGTACGGCCCGTGTTGTACGTCTCCGCCAGCACGATCCGGCCGGTCTCACGGTCCACGATCGGCGTGGGGTTGCCGTGGGTGTCCCCGCCGCCCTCGTTCACGACCTGGAGCGGGCTCCAGGTGCGCCCGCCGTCGGCGGAGCGCTTCACCACGATGTCGATGTCGGCCGCGTCACCGCAGTTGAGGACGCGTCCCTCGGCGAAGGCCAGCAGCGTTCCCTCGGTCGTCCGTACGACGGACGGGATGCGGAAGCAGGCGTAGCCCGGATCCTGGGCGGCCTTGAAGAGGACCTGCTGCTCGAACTCGCCGGTGGTGGAAGCCGGTTCGGCGCGAGCCGTGCCGGGCAGCGCGAGCAGCGCGGCGGTGCCGAGAGCGGCGGTCAGGGCGGCCGCGAGCCGGCCGCGGAGGCCACGGCCCGGCCGGGCGGAGAAGGGCCGTCTCACGAAGGTGCGGGGTGCGGGCCCCCGGCGGCTGGCGAAGGCGGGTCTCGGAACGGTGCGGGAGCCGGGGCCTTGTCGGGCCGCGAAGGCGGATCTCGGACGGGTGCGGAGGCGAGACGGCATGGTGCGACCTGCCCTTCGTACGATGGGGCATTCCGGATTCTCTGGACATCCCACGTCCAACGTTCGCGCCGCAGACGCTACTTGGGCCCTCAGGCACCCCACAAGAAGCGTGTACCGGTCGTGTTCACGCCAGATTTTCGCGGTTCCTGTGTCCGGCCGAGGAAGGCCGCACGATATGCCGAACCCGCCGACGGCCGCGGACCTGGCACGGCCCGGTGGCGGCCGCTCACCCGAATGGACCGACGCGTACCGGCGGCGGATCGGCGGGGCCACTGTTCCCGGACAGCGGAGTTCACGGGCTTGTTGATCCGGATTTCCAGTACGGACGGCTGATGCGGGCTAACGTTCCGTCATGACCGCACCCGAAACCGAACCCCGCCTCGCCCTCGATCCGGCGCGCACCGCCCTGGTGCTCGTGGATCTGATGGAGCGCATCGTGGCGCTGCCTCTGGCGCCCCGCAAGGGAACCGAAGTCCTCGCCATCGCGGAGGAGTTGGCGACCTCTTTCCGGAAGGCGGGCGCTCTCGTGGTGCTCATCCGGGTCGAGCGGTCCGGAGTGCCGGAGCAGCCGCCCGGCAGCGGGCTCGTCGCCGGGCTCGTCGCGGAGGGTGATCTGGAGATCGTGAAGCGGACCATCGGCGGGTTCCAGGGCACCGGTCTCGACGAACGGCTGCGTGAACACGGAGTCTCCACCTTGGTGTTCGGCGGAATCGCCACCAACCTGGGGGTCGAGTCCACCGCGCGCGCCGCCGGTGACCATGGCTACGACCTCGTCTTCGTGGAGGACGCGATGGCCGCGTTCACCGCCCCCGAGCACGAGGCCTCCGTCCGCCTGGACTTCCCGCGCCTCGGCACGGTCGTGCGCGCGGGCGAGGTGCGCTTCGAGACGGGTTGAGCCGTGAGCGCCGGTGAGGTGCCCGCGTCCGCGGCCGGCAGGGGGCCTGGGCCGAGGCGGGGCCCCTCCGGCGCAGGGGGCGCTCCCCGCCGTTCGGGGCCCCACCGCCGTGTCGCGGGGAACCGGCGTCAGCCCTGGGCGGCCTCGGCCCGCAGGGCGACGCGGTGCTCGCCCGCGTACACGTTCATGTTGGCGCCGCGCAGGAAGCCGACCAGGGTCAGGCCGGTCTCCACGGCCAGGTCGACGGCCAGGGACGACGGGGCGGAGACCGCCGCGAGCACCGGGATGCCCGCCATCACCGCCTTCTGCGCCAGCTCGAAGGAGGCTCGGCCGGAGACCAGCAGGACCGTCCGGGTGAGCGGGAGCGTGTCGTTCTGCAGGGCGCGGCCGACCAGCTTGTCGACCGCGTTGTGCCGGCCCACGTCCTCGCGCACGTCGACCAGCTCGCCCTCCTCGGTGAACAGCGCCGCCCCGTGCAGGCCCCCGGTCCGGTCGAAGACCCGCTGGGCCGCGCGCAGCCGGTCGGGGAGGCTGGAGAGCAGCTCGGGCTCCAGCCGCACCGGGGGAGTGGTGCCTCCCTCGGTGTCGTCGACGGGCCAGCGGGCCGTCGTGCGGACCGCGTCGAGGCTGGCCTTGCCGCACAGGCCGCACGAGGACGTCGTGTACACATTGCGTTCGAGCGTGATGTCGGGGATGACGACACCGGGCGCCGTCCGCACGTCGACGACGTTGTAGGAATTGGAGCCGTCCACCGTGGCCCCCGCGCAGTACACGATGCTCTGCAGCTCGTCGGCCCGGCCCAGCACCCCTTCGCTCACCAGGAAGCCCGCGGCCAGCGCGAAGTCGTCGCCCGGGGTCCGCATGGTGATCGCCAGAGGTTTGCCGTTGAGGCGGATCTCCAGCGGTTCCTCGGCGACGAGGGTGTCCGGGCGGGTGCTCACGGCCCCGTCCCGGATGCGGATCACCTTGCGTCGTTCCGTGACTCGTCCCATGTCGTGATCAGTCCCGCTTCTGTACGTGCGGCTGGCCGGAGCGGCCCTTCATACGGCGGTTGCCGTGCGGGTCACCGCGTCGTCGTGCGGGGAGGTGACCTTCACGTTCTCATTGTCCTGCACGTGCGGAGCGGGCCACGTGCCGCCTCGGACGGCGGCCCGCTCCGCGTTCATGCCGCCGTCCGCAGCGCGAGCAGATCCGAGATGGCGTGCACGGTCCGCAGTGTCGGCACGGGCACCCCGGTGATCTCCGCCAGTTCCACGACGGCCGCGAGCAGCACGTCGAGTTCCAGGGGCTTGCCGCGCTCCAGGTCCTGGAGCGTGGAGGTGCGGTGGTCGCCGACCCGCTCGGCGCCCGCGAGGCGCCGCTCGATGGACACACCCACCTCGCAGCCGAGGGCCTCGGCGACGCTCAGTGTCTCGGTCATCATGATCTCGATGACCTTGCGCGTCCCGCCGTGCAGGCACATCTGCCGCATCGTGGCCCGGGCCAGTGCGCTGATCGGGTTGAAGGAGATGTTGCCGAGCAGCTTGAGCCAGATGTCATTGCGCAGGTCCGGCTCGACCGGGCACTTCAGTCCGCCGTCCCGCATGGCGTCGCCGAACGCCCGGCAGCGCGCCGAGACGGACCGGTCGGGCTCGCCGATGGAGAACCGGGTGCCTTCGAGGTGGCGTACGACTCCCGGTCCCTCCAGTTCGGTGGCGGCGTACACGACGCACCCGATGGCCCGCTCCGGCGCCAGCACCGCGCCGACCGCGCCGCCCGGGTCCACGCTCTCCACCCGGTGGCCGTCGTAGGGGCCGCCGTGCCGGTGGAAGTACCACCAGGGAATGCCGTTCTGGGCGGCGATCACCGCCGTGGTGTCGTGCAGCAGTGGCTCGATGAGCGGCCCGCACGCCGCGTACGAGTTGGCCTTCAGGCCCAGGAAGACGTAGTCGACCGGACCGATGTCGGCCGGGTCGTCGGTGGCGTGGGCCCGCGCGGTGAAGTCCCCGCGCGGGCTGATGACGTGGACGCCGTGCTGCCTCATGGCCGCGAGATGCGGTCCACGGGCGACGAGATGCACGTCGGCGCCGGCGCGGTGCAGCGCGGCGCCGACGTAGGCGC
>NZ_JBHWVI010000220.1:0-14447 GCF_042737005.1 Streptomyces sp. NPDC060027 | reverse complement strand
GTTCGCGCGGGCGGACCGTCCGTGTCCCTGTCCGTAGCCGAGTCCGTGTCCATGTCCATGTCCATGTCCGTGTCTTGCGCTGTCGACGGACGGCGAACGGGCCTGACATGTCTCGGAGAAAGCCGGGCAAGCGGACCCCACGGGACTCGACGCTCCGGGTCCGAGGTCAGAGCTGGAGGTGTCCCGCCATGGGCGCAAAGGTGCTGGAACGATTTCCCGCGGGAGCTCCGCGTGGATCCTGGACCGCGGAGGAGTACGCGGCACGACGCCGTACCGAGGGACTGGCGGCGACGGTCGTGATGGACCTGAAGTCGGACGCCTTCCTCGTGGTCGTCCCGATCGGCGAAGAGGACTGATTCCGCGTCACCGTCCCGATCGGCGTCGCGGACCGAGGCGGACGCCGCGCCGCAGGGCCGGCTCATCGGCTCGCCCCGCCGCCGACCGGTGCCAGTGACGCACCGTTCTCCAGACGGGCCGTCACGCCGGGACGGGCGTCCTCCGGGGCCCGCACGGCGAGCGTACGGCCGTCCGTCCGGGCCGTGACGGCGCCGCTCACCTCGATACGGGTGACGGCCCGGCTGCCGGCGGCGAGCAGATACCACTGACCCGCGCGTGAACGCCAATGAGCGACGGCCACCACATGCCGGCCGAACCGGCCGCAGGCCGCGGTGGACCCGGCCCGCGCGACCTCCCGAGCGGGTGCGGAGGGCGAGGAGGCGGGGGCGCGCAACAGCACCCGCACATCGCCGGGACCGCGCCACGTGGCGGCCCGGGTGCACACCCACACGGCGTGTCCCCCCTTCTCCGGCAGATCCTGCTCGGCGAAGTCCCAGGCGTTGACCGCCCGGACCCCGGCGTCGCGCAGCCGATCCAGCCCGCACGCCATACGTGCCCAGGCGACCAGCGCGGCCGGCCCGGTCGCCTCCCTGGGCTGCCGCGCCGGAGGAGTCCCGTGCCCGGGCAGCGGGGTGTACGTCAGATGGACCGGCGACAGCTCGCCCAGGTCGGTCAGCAGGAACGCGTGCTTCTCCACGATGCGTTCCGAGGAGCGCAGCTGGAGCACCGGCCGACGGTCGCAGGCCGCGCCCGCGGCCTGGGTGGCGAGCGGCGCTGTGACCCCGTCCCGGGCGACGCCGACCGGCCGGGACGGAGAGTCGGGACGCGTCAGGTCGCGCGCCCGTGCCTCGGCGATCCAGGGGGCGAGGAGAAACCTCGTCCCCCGGGCGCCGCGGCCGACGACCAGGGCGGCGGCGGTCGTCACATCCGCGTCGTCGGTCCGCGCGAGGGCGAGGGTGCCGTGCCCCGGCGCGTCGAGCGGCTCGCTGTAGCGCACCACGCGCCGGCCGTCGTGCAGCACGACCACGGCGTCGCCGTCCACGTTCCCCGCGTAGAGGAGCTGGGGCGCGTGCGGCGGCGCGTCCAGGGAGGTACCCGCCGTCGTGGTGACGTGCCCGGCGCGGGTCGGCCTGGCCCAGCTGGACAGGGCCCGGGCGAGCAGCTCCGGGTCGTCGGCGCGGGCGCCGCGCGCCGGCCAGGCGGTGAAGTCGACCCGCGCGGTGTCGGCCCAGGAGTCCCGGGGTGTGCGCACGAGGTCCGCGGGGCCGGGCAGGGTCGCGCCCGCGGGGGTGTCGGGGGTCGACGGCGGCGCGGAACCCGGGGCGGAGACCGCCAGCAGCACCCCGGTGAACACGAGGGCGGACAGCGCGCCCCACAGGAAACGGACACGGCGTCGGCGGCGCAGCAGATCGGTGGGCCCGGTCCGCACCGTGCAGGCGTCGAACTCCCGTGACCCGAGCAGCGTTCGGGTGGCCCGGCCCGCGGACTCGGCGAGCCGGGTCGCGGAACCGAGAGCGCCCTCGGGGTCGGTGACCCCGGCGGCGCGGAGCAGCGTCGCGATCGCCGCATCGGTTCGTTCGTCCACGCTGCGCAGGACGAATGCGGCGCGCGCGGCAGCTGTCGAACCCGCCAGAGCCCGGCCCAGCGCGAGGTCGTCCGCACCGCCCGCGCGCGGGAACAGCCGCAACCCCCATACGACCGGCAGTACGGGCAGCAGGGTGCGGGGTGGCGGCAGCCGGTGGGGCCAGCCGCGCGGCGGACGCTCGTACGCGATCGCCGAGCGCAGGACATGGCCGCGCAGCCGGTCCTTCTGCGTGGCGGAGGGGCGGCCGGTGCCGCGCGGTTTCGGCAGGTGAGGCCCGGGGCCCCGCTCGCGGGAGCCCGGCAGTGAGCGCTGCACGAGCGAATGGGCCACGAGGATGCGCCGGTGCTTGCTCAGCGAGGGAGGCAGTGTGAGGTACGCGAGCCGCACCAGAGCGCTGTACTCCTCGAAGAGGGCGGTCTCGGCCCGGTCGAGTGCGGTCCTGCCGCGGCGGGCCGATCGCGGAAGCAAGGGGATGGGCATGGAACGAATGCCTTCCGAAGGAGCTGACGTCGTGTCACGCCGATCCGTCAAACGAGTGACTCTTCGGATGGTCACAGGACGGAGCCGCGCCGGGGCCCGGAGCAGGGCGTTCGGCGGGGCGTGGTCCTGGGCCGGGTGCCCGCCGTAGCCCTTCCGCGCCCCGGATCACGCCCGGATCACGCCCGGATCACGCCCCGGACGTCAACGCGCCGCCGAGCTCCCCGGCCCTGCGGACGAACGCCTCGTGCAGATCCTGGGCCGCTCGCGGTACCGAGTCGGCCCGTCGCCGCCGCAGGATCAGCAGGACCCGTGTCGTCTCGTCGGTGAGCGGCCGGTGGGTGATCGCGCCGCACCTCTCCAGCGGATCGCCGATGACGCTGAAGTCGGGCAGCACGGTCGCGCCCAGTCCCTCGGCGACCATGAGCTTGCCCATCTCGGCACCGTCGGTGGAGTACGAGAAGCCGGGGACCCGGCCCTCCAGGAACCGGTGGACGTAGCGGTGCATGACGTACCCGGAGCGCATGGCGATGAGCGGCTCATGGTCGGCGAGCAGGTCCTCGGCCGACACCGACGACAGGGACGCCAGCGGGCTGTCCGGTCGCACGCACAGCACCGGCCGTCCGCCGAGGAGCCGGGTGGACTCGAACTCCGCGGGCAGATCGTCGCCGTCCAGATGGTTCACCAGGCCCAGATCGAGACCGCCCTCGGACAGCGTGCGGTGGATCTCCGCCTGCTGGGCGCCGACCACCTCCACCTGCGTCAGCGGGTGCGACACGCGGAAGTCCCGGACCGTGGGGATGAGCAGCGGCACCGTGGCCGCGTTGACCGTGCCGACGCGGACCATCCGCCGGACGCGGTGCTGCTCGCCCGCCGCTCCGCGCAGCCGGTCCACGGCGTCCAGCACATCGACGATGTGCGGGAGCAGTTCCCGTCCCTCGGCGCTCATCCGCGCCCCCGACCGCTTGCGCTCCAGCAGGTCGACCCCCAGTTCGCGTTCCAGGTTCCGCACGGTCTCGCTCAACGCGGGCTGGGACAGGTGGAGTTCCTCGGCGGCCCGCCGCAAGGAACCGAGCCGTGTTACCGCCGCGATGTATTCCAGCTGCTCTATTCGCACACCGGCAGAATGCCGCCGCCGCGCGAACCGGTTCAAGGGTTTCCCTGTCACACCCTCGTGAAATGCGGCGGTCCGGGATACGAGACCGGTCCGCCGTTCCTTGACTGCCCGGGCCGGGGGCTGCGACGATCGACGACATGAAGATACGACTGGACCTCACGCGGCGACGCCACGTCGACCTCGCGCGTGTCTCCAGCTCCTTCTGTTGTCGCGAAGCCTGACGATCCCGACGGTAGGGTCCCCTTCGCACGGACCGGTCCGCCCCGGCTGATTCCATTCGCCGCGCGCCAGGACGAACTCCCTGCCCGTCACCCGCATTGCGCAGCCCGAATTCCCGCTGAATTCCCGGGCCTTTCTTCGTCATGCCCGTGTACCGCACATCAGGAGTCGTTCCGTGCCCGCAACCGAACCCGTCCGCTTCGCCTACTGGGTGCCCAACGTCAGCGGCGGCCTGGTCACCAGCAAGATCGAACAGCGCACCGACTGGGGCTACGACTACAACCGCGAACTCGCCGTCCTCGCCGAGAACAACGGCTTCGAGTACGCGCTCAGCCAGGTCCGCTACATGGCCGGCTACGGCGCCGAGTACCAGCACGAGTCGACCTCCTTCAGCCTCGCCCTGCTCCTCGCCACCGAGCGCCTGAAGGTCATCGCGGCCGTCCATCCGGGACTGTGGCATCCCGGCGTCCTCGCCAAGTTCGGCGCCACCGCCGACCACCTCTCGCACGGCCGCTTCGCCGTGAACGTCGTCAGCGGCTGGTTCAAGGCCGAGTTCACCGCACTCGGCGAACCCTGGCTGGAGCACGACGAGAGGTACCGCCGATCCGAGGAGTTCATCCGCGCGCTCCGCCAGATCTGGACCGAGGACCACACCGAACTGGCCGGCGACTTCTACCGGTTGCGTGACTTCTCGCTCAAGCCCAAGCCGCTGGACACCCCCGGGCGCCCGCACCCGGAGATCTTCCAGGGCGGCAACTCCACCGCCGCCCGCGCCATGGCGGGCCGCGTCTCGGACTGGTACTTCTCCAACGGCAAGGACTACGACGGAGTCGTCGAGCAGATCGAGGACGTCCGCGTCTCGGCCGCCCGGGCCGGACGCACGCCGCCGAAGTTCGGCCTCAACGGATTCCTCATCGCCCGGGACACCGAGGCCGAGGCCCGCGCGACCCTCCGCGAGATCGTCGCGCAGGCCGACACCGAGGCCGTCGAGGGCTTCGGCGCCGCCGTGCGGCAGGCCGGAGCGTCCACCTCCGACGGCAAGGGCATGTGGCGGGACTCCAGCTTCGAGGACCTCGTCCAGTACAACGACGGCTTCCGCACCGGGCTCATCGGCACCCCGGAACAGATCGCCGAACGGATCGTCGCCTACAAGGGCCTCGGCGTCGACCTCTTCCTCCTCGGCTTCCTGCACTACCACGAGGAGGTCGAGTACTTCGGGCGCCGCGTGCTGCCCCTC
This sequence comes from Streptomyces sp. NPDC060027, assembly GCF_042737005.1. NCBI lineage: Bacteria > Bacillati > Actinomycetota > Actinomycetes > Kitasatosporales > Streptomycetaceae > Streptomyces > Streptomyces sp. NPDC060027. The sequence goes on along the minus strand of NZ_JBHWVI010000220.1, from coordinate 9,476 downwards.
GTACGTGAACTGGAGGCCCAACTGCCGGACCGGGACAAGGAGTCCGCCGCGGCGCACCCGTGACGAGCGGTCCGCGCCCGCCTCCCTGCCCTTCCCCCGCCCGATCCGGCAGCCCGCCCACTCAGAACCCCGCTCATGAAAGAGGACTCATGGCCACCGTCCTGTCCGTCTCCGGCAGCCCCTCCGTCTCCTCCCGCACCGCCAAACTCCTGCGCCACCTCGACACCCGGCTCGCCGCACAGGGCCACGAGGTGATTCCCCTCGACGTCCGCACCATCCCCGCGGAGGCATTGCTCGGCGCGGACTTCCAGCACCCCGCCATCGTCGAGGCGACCGCGCTGTTCGCCCGCGCCGACGGGGTGGTCATCGGCACCCCCGTCTACAAAGCCGCCTACTCCGGCGTCCTCAAGGCCCTGCTCGACCTGCTCCCGCAGTACGCCCTGACCGGAAAGACCGTGCTGCCGCTGGTCACCGGAGGCAGCACCGCCCATGTGCTCGCTCTGGACTACGCGCTGCGCCCGGTGCTGAACTCCATGGGCGCGGCCCACATCGTCCAAGGCTGGTTCACCCTCGACAAGGACATCACCACCGGGCAGGACGGGAGCGTCACCGTGGCCCCGGGCACCGCCGAGGCCCTGGCCCAGGTGGTGGACCAGTTCTCGGCGGCCCTCGGCCGTACGCCCCTGCTGGCCGCCGCGGGCTGACCCGATGACCGCCAAAGTGATCGCCGACGACGCCGAGGCCCTGGCCGTCGCCGCCACCCTCGCCGACGAGTTCCGCACCGGAGCCTCGGCGCGGGACGCCGAACGACGCCTTCCGTACGAGGAGTTGGAGCGGCTCTCCGCCTCGGGCCTGCTCGCCGTCACCGTGCCGGCCGAGCACGGCGGAGCGGACGTACGCCAGGAGACCCTGGCGGAGATCTTCCGACTGCTGGCCTCGGCGGACGCCAGCCTCGCCCAGATCCCGCAGAACCACTTCGTGTACACGAACGTGATACGGCATCAGGGCACCCTCGCCCAAAAGGAGTTCTTCTTCGCCGAAGTCCTGGCGGGGCGGCGGTTCGGCAACGCGCAGTCGGAGGCCGGCACTCGGCACGTCCAGGACATCCGCACCCGGCTCGAACCGCGGCCCGATGGCTCGTACCGGCTCACCGGCGTGAAGCACTACTCCACCGGAGCGCTCTTCGCCGACTGGATCCCCGTCCTGGCCCGTGCCGAGGACGACAACCTGCACGTCGCCTATGTCCCACGGGACGCCGACGGTGTCACGGTCGACGACGACTGGGACGGGATGGGGCAGCGCACCACGGCCAGCGGCACCGTCCGTCTCGACGCCGTCGACGTGCCGGCCGACCGCGTGATCCCGCACCATCTCACCTTCCGGGGGCCGCAACTGCACGGAGCGGTGGCGCAGTTGCTGCACGCGGCCATCGACGCCGGGATCGCGGCGGGCGCGCTCGCCGAGGCGGCGGAGTTCGTGCGCACCAAGAGCCGGCCCTGGTTCGAGAGCGGCGTGGAGACGGCGGCCGAGGACCCGCTGCTCATCCAGCGCTTCGGTGAACTCGCCCTCCAGGTACGGGCATCCGAAGCGTTGCTCGGTGTCGCGGCCCGCGCGGTCGACACGGCTCGCGGCGAGCTGACCGACACGTCGGCGGCCGAGGCGTCCATCGCGGTGGCCGCGGCGAAGGCGCACACCGCCGCCACCGCCGTCCTGGTGGCGGACGCCCTCTTCGAGGTGTCAGGCACCCGTTCGGCTCTGAACTCCCTCAACCTGCACCGGCATTGGCGCGACGCCCGCACCCACACCCTGCACGACCCGGCCCGCTGGAAGATCCAGCACCTCGGCCGATACGTCCTGAACGGCACCAAGCCACCGCGACACGGCCTGCTCTAGCCCCCGCGACCAGACCCCGCACGCCAGGCACGGCACGTCGGCCCCCGCGTCCGACGGGCCCCCTCGCCCGCCATGCTCCCACGATCGGAGAACCCCGCCGTGTCCCTCACCTTCCACTGGTTCCTGCCCACCAACGGAGACAGCCGCGATGTCGTCGGCGGTGGCCACGGCACACCCGCCACCGCCTCCGGACGGGACCGGCCGCCGACGGTCGCCTACCTGAGCCAGATCGCCCGCGCCGCGGAGGACCTCGGCTTCGTCGGTGCCCTCACCCCGACGGGTGCCTGGTGCGAGGACGCGTGGCTGACCACCGCGATGGTCAGCCAGCACACCGAGCGCCTGAAGTTCCTCGTCGCCTTCCGGCCGGGCTTCGTGTCGCCCACCCTCGCCGCGCAGATGGCCTCCACCTTCCAGCGCCGGACCGGCGGACGGCTGCTCCTCAACGTGGTGACCGGCGGCGAGAGCCACGAGCAGCGCGCCTACGGCGACTTCCTCGACAAGGACGCCCGGTACCGTCGTACGGGCGAATTCCTGCAGATCGTCCGGGACTTGTGGGACGGCAAGACCGTCGATCTGGCCGGCGAGCACCTCCGGGTCGAGGACGCCCGGCTCGCCCGGGTCCCCGACCCGGTCCCCGAGGTCTACTTCGGCGGCTCCTCGCCCCTGGCCGGTGAGGTCGCCGCCCGCCATGCCGACGTCTACCTCACCTGGGGCGAACCACCCGCCCAGGTCGCCGAGAAGATCGCCTGGATCCGCGGGCTCGCGGCGAAGGAGGGGCGGACCCTGCGCTTCGGCATCCGGCTGCACGTCATCACCCGGGACACCTCCGAACAGGCGTGGGCCGAGGCCCGCCGGCTCCTCGACGGCTTCGACCCGGACACCGTGCGGTCCGTCCAGGCGGGGCTCGCCCGCAGCGAGTCGCAGGGCCAGCAGCGGATGCTCGCGCTGCACGGCGGCGGCCGGGACGGCCTGGAGATCCACCCCAACCTGTGGGCCGGCATCGGCCTGGTGCGCGGCGGAGCGGGCACCGCCCTGGTCGGCAGCCACGAGGAGGTCGCCGAGCGGATCAGGGAGTACCACGCCCTCGGCATCGACGAGTTCGTGCTCTCCGGCTACCCGCACCTGGAGGAGGCCTACTGGTTCGGCGAGGGCGTCCTGCCCCGCCTCGCCGAGCGGGGCCTGTGGCAGCACCCGTTCGCGACCCCACCGGCACCGGCCACGCAGGTGCCCTTCACCGGCTGAGCGGACCGGGCGACCCCAGCGACCCCAGGTGCGCGGCACGCACCTGGGCCGTCTGCCCCTGCACCAGCAGGAACATCCCCTCCCGCGCCAGCCGCTGTGCCGGGCTGCGCAGGTCCATCGCCCGCCCGCCCCCGGCCACCACCGCCGCGGTGGTGGCCGCGCGCATCACGTCGTACGCCCGTGTCTTGCACACCAATCGCTCCTCGATCCGCTCGGTGGGCTCCGGGTGGTCGGCGAGGTCGTACGCCTGCCGCCTGACAGCGTCGAGGCGGGCCCGCAGCGCCCCCGCGGTCTCCTTCGCGGAGGGATCGTCCTCCAGCAGGCCGATCGCCGCCGCCGTCACCCCGAACACGGCCGGTGAGGCATTGGTGTTCTTGGGCCGGTCGGTGACCGCCCAGGACGCGTACGGAGTGCGCAGCGCCACCGCGTCCTCGGGCAGCCACAGCCCGTCCAGTTCGAGCGAGACCGTCCGGGACGCCGTGAGCGCGGCGAGCCGCATCGGCGGGGACGGACGCAGCCCCGGCTGCTCGCGCGCCTCGGTGAACGCGAACAGCGCCTCGTCCGCGTCCGTCACGCCCGCCAGCAGCATGACGTCGTTCAGCCCCCAGCCCGTGTACCAGGGAACCCTCCCGTCGAAGCACCAGCCGCCGCGCTCGCGGGTGACCCGCACCGGGACCCGCGGGTGGGCGCGCAACTGGGCGTACGCGACCCCGGACAGCAGTTCTCCGCGCGCGAGGGGCCCGAGCAGGCGCTCCCGCACCGGAAGGTCACTCTTCGCCAGGGTCGTCACCGGCGTGTGGTGCTGGGTCTGCACGAACCACGTCGAGCAGCAGGCCCCGGCCAGGATCTCCGCGGTCGCCCGGACCACGGGGGGCGGGCGCCGCCGACCCGCCGTACGCGACCGGGGCGGCGATCCCGAGCAGCCCCGACCGCTTGACCGCCTCGATGCTGCTCGCGGGCATGCCGTCCTCGTCCACGCGCTCCGCCCGGGGCGCCAGCACGTCGGCCGCCAGCCTCCGGGCCGCGGTGACGAGCGGATGCGGTGGAATGGTCATCGAAGGATTCTCCCGCTGTCGTCGTGGCGTGTGTCGATCCGGCGCCCTCTCGTTCGTGTACTCAATGGGGCGCCGAGTCAGTGAGACGCCGAGTCAGTGACCACCGAGGAGGACACATCATGAAGTACTACCTGCTGAGCGTGATGCAGCCGCAGGGCGAGCCGCCCGCGCCCGAGGCCCTGGAAGAGATCATGCACAATCTCGACGTGTTCCACGCGGAGCTGCGCGAGGCCGGTGCGTGGGTGTTCGCCGGTGGACTGCACGGGCCGGAGACGGCCACCGTGCTGCGGGCCCGGGACGGTGACGTGCTGGTCACCGACGGGCCGTACACCGAGAGCAAGGAGTATCTGGGCGGGATCTGTCTGATCAAGGCGCCCGACCTCGACGCGGCCCTCATGTGGGGGCGCAAGGCGACGCTGGCGACCACGCTTCCCATCGAGGTGCGGCCGTTCCTGCACGAGGCCGAGGACTGATGTCCGTCGGCGGAGCCGACATCGAGGCCGTCTTCCGCGCCGAGTACGGCCGGGCGGTCGCCGTCCTGATCCGCTTCCTGGGCGACATCGACCTCGCCGAGGAAGCGGTCCAGGACGCGTTCACCACGGCCGTGGCGAAGTGGCCGGAGACCGGGGTACCGCCGAGCCCGGCCGGCTGGATCATCACCACCGCCCGCAACCGAGCCGTCGACAAGCTGCGCCGCGAGTCCACCCGCGCGGCCCGGCACGCCGAAGCGGCCCGGCTGCACGCCCCGGACGAACCCGTGGAGGAGGGCCCCGTGCGCGACGACCGGCTCCGGCTGATCTTCACCTGCTGCCACCCCGCGCTCGCCCCCCAGGCCCAGGTCGCCCTCACCCTGCGGCTCCTCGGCGGCCTGACCACCCCGCAGATCGCCCGCGCCTTCCTCGTCCCCGAATCCACCATGGCCCAGCGGATCGTCCGCGCCAAGGCCAAGATCCGCGACGCGGGCATCCCCTACCGCATCCCGCGCGACGCCGACCTGCCGGACCGCGTCAGGGGTGTGCTGGCCGTCGTCTACCTCGTCTTCAACGAGGGGTACGGCGGCCGCGAGGAGCTCTGCGCCGAGGCAGTGCGCCTCGGACAGCTCCTCGTCGAGCTCATGCCGGACGAACCCGAAGCCCTCGGCCTGCTCGCGCTGATGCTGCTCATCGAGGCCCGCCGGCCGGCCCGCGCGACGGCGGACGGCGACCTGGTCCTCCTCGCCGACCAGGACCGTACGCGCTGGGACCCGGACCTGATCGCCGAGGGCCAGGCCCTCGTACGCCGCTGTCTGCGCCGCAACAGGCCGGGGCCCTACCAGATCCAGGCCGCCGTCAACGCCGTCCACAGCGACGCGCCGAGCGCGGCCGCCACCGACTGGGGCCAGATCCTCCAGCTGTACGACCAGCTCATGGACCTGGCCCCCAGCCCGGTCGTGGCCCTCAACCGAGCCGTCGCCGTGGCCGAGGTGGAGGGACCGGAGACCGCCCTCGCCCTCGTCGACAGGCTCGACCTGGACGGGTACCACGCCTTCCACGCCGTACGGGCGGACCTGCTGCGCCGGCTCGGACGGCACACCGAGGCGGTACAGGCGTACGACGCCGCCATCACGCTGTCCGGGAGCGCGCCGGAACGCGCTCACCTCGAACGGGCCCGGGCATCCCTCGCGGGGACCTGACCGCACGCGCGGTCACACGCTGAGCGCCTCCCGCACCGCCCGTTCGGCGTCCCGGCCGCCCTCGCCCGACGACGTGACCCGGCCCGCCTCCAGGACGTAGTAGCGCTGCGCCGCCCGCATCGCGAAGCCGACATGCTGCTCGACCAGGAGCACCGACAGACCGCCCCGGGCGGCCAGGGCGAGGATCGTCTCCTCGATCTCGGCGACCACCGAGGGCTGGATGCCCTCGGTCGGCTCGTCGAGAAGGAGAACCCGAGGCTCCGTCACCAGGGACCGCGCGATGGCCAGTTGCTGGCGCTGCCCCCCGGAGAGCAGCCCCGCGCGGCGGCCCGCCAGAGCGCGCAGCGCCGGGAACAGGTCCAGCGCCTCGGCGATCGCCTCCTTGCCGCGGCGCCGCCCGTCCGCGACCAACTGGAGATTCTCGGCGGTCGTGAGGTGCGGGAAGGCCTGCTGACCCTGTGGGACGTACGCCATGCCGCGCGCCACCCGCTCATGGGGCCTCAGCCGGGTGATGTCCTCGCCGTCCAGGCGGACCGAGCCGCTCCGCGGGCCGAGCAGTCCGACGGCGGCCCGCAGCAGGGTGCTCTTGCCCGCGCCGTTGTGCCCGAGCACCGCCGCCACCCCCTCCCTCGGCACCTCGACGGAGACACCGTGCAGGACGAGACTGCGGTGGTAGCCGACGTGGACGGTGTCGATCTCCAGCATCACGCCTCCTGAGCGGCGGTCGGTCCGGGCACGGTCGCCGTGGTGTCCTCGGCGGCCGCGTGCCCGAGATACACCTGCTGCACCTTCGGGTCGGCCTGCACCTCGGCCACCGTCCCCTCGCTGAGCACCCGGCCCGCGTGCAGCACACTGACGCTGCGCGCGAAGGAGCGCATGAAGTCCATGTCGTGTTCGATCACGACGACGGTCCGCTCCCGGCTGATGCGCTCCAACAGCTCGCCGGTGGCCTGTCGTTCGTCGTGGCTCATGCCCGCGACCGGCTCGTCGAGCAGCAGCAGCCGGACGTCCTGCACGAGCAGCATGCCGATCTCCAGCCACTGCTTCTGCCCGTGTGCGAGCGTGCCGGCCGGGCTGTCGGCGCGGCCGCTCAGGCCCACCGTCTCCAGGGCGCGCGCCACGGACTCGGGCACGCCCTTGCGGCGCCGCAGCATCGTCAGCGCGCCCCGCCCGGCGCCCGCCGCGATGTCCAGATTCTGAAGGACCGTCAACTCCTCGAAGACGGTGGCCGTCTGGAACGTGCGGCCGATCCCCGAGCGCGCGATGCGGTGCACGCTCCGGCCGAGGATGTCGGCGCCTCCGAAGCGCACCGATCCCGTCGCCCTCACCAGTCCGGTGACCGCGTCGACCAGCGTCGTCTTGCCCGCGCCGTTCGGCCCGATCAGGAAGCGCAGATCACCGGGTCGTACGTCGAGATCCACCCCGTCGACGGCGGTGAAGCCGTCGAAGGTCACCCGCAGCCGGCGTATCTCCAGCCCCGCGGGCCCACTGTCCGTCAACTCCGTCATGCCGTGTCTCCAGCGAGTCCTCGGTTCGCCCGGCGCCGCCGCACGATCCCGGCCAGCGAGGCGAGTCCGCCCGGCAGGAACGCCAGGGCGACGATGAACAGCAGCCCTTGGAAGTAGGTCCAGGCCGCGGGGAACTCCTCCGACAGGGCCGTCCTGGCCCAGGCGACGCCGATCGCGCCGAGCACCGCGCCTGCCAGGCTCGCCCGGCCGCCGACCGCGGCGCCGATGACGAGTTCGATGGACGGCACGATGCCGACGAGCGCGGGGGAGATGATGCCGACGGCCGGCACGAACAGCGCACCCGCGAGTCCGGCCATTCCGGCCGCGACGACGTACGCGACGAGCTTCACGTTCGCCGGGTCGTACCCGAGGAAACGAACCCGCTCCTCCGAGTCCCGTACGGCGACGAGGAGTTCGCCGTAGCGGCTGTGCATGAGCTGACGGGCCAGCGCGATCAGCAGGAGCAGCACCGCGGCGATGACGAAGTACACCATCCGCTGGTTGACCGGGTCGTTCAGGTCGTAGCCGAAGAAGCCCTGGATGTCGGTCAGTCCGTTGGTTCCGCCCGTCGTCTCCTGCTGGCCGATCAGCCAGATCGCGAAGGCGGCGGCGAGCGCCTGGCTGAGGATCGCGAAGTAGGCGCCCTTGACCCGGCGCCGGAAGATGAACGAGCCGAGGATCGCGGCGACGGCCATCGGCAGCAGGACGGTCGCGGCGATCGCGAACACGGGATTCGCGAACGGCCGCCACCACCAGGGGAGTTCGGTGGCAGATCCGTACAACTGCATGAAGTCGGGGAGGTTGCCGGGCCCGGCGTCCGCGATCTTCAGGTGCATGGCCATGGCGTAGCCGCCCAGCCCGAAGAACACCCCTTGGCCGAGTGTCAGCAGTCCGCCGCGCCCCCAGGCCAGACAGATGCCGACCGCGACCATGGCTGTGCACAGATACTTGGCGAGCAGCCCGAGCCGGAAGTCGGACAGGGCGAGCGGGGCGACGGCGAAGAGCGCGACGGCGGCCGCGACGAAGCCCGCCGCGGGCCGAGCGGCCTCGAACCTGCGCCGGGGGCCCGGCTGTTGCTCCGCCTTCGGGACGAGGGCAGTGGTGGTGGTGGTCATGCGAGGCTCCTGGTGCGCAGCGTGTACAGGCCCTGCGGCCGCCACTGGAGGAACGCGACGATGGCCATGAGGACCAGCACCTTCGCGACACTGACGGTGGTGGAGTACTCCAGGACCGACTGCAGCGCGCCCAGCACGAAGGCCACGATCACGCTGCCCTTGAGCTGCCCGATGCCGCCGACCACGATCACCAGGAAGGCGTCGATGATGACGTTGGTGCCCATCGTCGGCCCGATCGGGCCGACGAGTGTCAGCGCGACCCCGGCGACCCCGGCGAGCCCGGAGCCGATGAAGAAGGCGGTGCGGTCCACGCGGCCGGTGGAGATGCCGGACACCTCCGCCAGGTCCCGGTTCTGCACGACCGCCCGGATGCGCCGCCCGAGCGGGGTCAGTCGCAGCGTCAGGGACAGCGCCACGACCGCCGCGATCGCCAGCCCCAGAATGAACAGCCGGCTGTTGGCGAAGGTGAGCGGGTCGTCGCCTCCGATGACCGTGATGTTCCCGGTGAGGACATCGGGTGCGCGGGTCTGCACATTCGGCGCCCCGAAAATGTCACGGGCGAGCTGCTGAAGCATCAGCGAGACACCCCATGTGACCAGAAGAGTGTCGAGGGGACGGAGGTAAAGGCGGCGAATCAGCAGCCATTCCAGAAGCGCGCCGAGCGTCCCCGACACGAGAAATGCGACCGGCAGCGCGACGATCAGTGAAATTCCTGCGTCGGAAATGGACTTCTGCAGTACGTACGTGGTGTAGGCGCCGGCCATGATGAACTCGCCGTGGGCCATGTTGATGACATTCATCTGGCCGAAGGTGAGCGAGAGGCCGAGCGCGATGAGGAGCAGGACGGCACCGATGCTGACGCCGGTGAACAACTGCCCGAGGATCACGGTCATGCGGCGGCTCCGGGGAGTCGGGACGCGGGGGGGGGGGGGCCCCGGCCCCCCCCGCGGGGGGAGAAGGGTGGCGCGGGGCCCCCGGCGGAAATGGTGGT
>NZ_JBHWVI010000219.1:0-14860 GCF_042737005.1 Streptomyces sp. NPDC060027 | reverse complement strand
GGCCCGGAGTCTCCTCCGGGCCCGCCCCTCTCCCTTCGTCCGTGCGTCAGGCGAGCAGTTCCACCTCCGCGAGGGTCGACTCGCCGTCGAGCACGAGGCGGTAGTGGGCGTACGAGCCGGGGTCCGCGACCGTGAACGCCCGGGTCTGCCTGTCCCAGCGGAAGGATTCACCGGAGCGCTTGTCGAGGTCCTTCCACGTCGTTCCGTCCGAGGAGCCCTGGAGGGTCCAGCCGGCCGGGGCCTTCGCGCGGTCCGAGGACGTCAGCGTGTACTGGACTCCCTCGGTGGCGGCGCCGACCGGCAGGTCCACCGAGGTGACCGCGGTGTCCGTCGCCGAGGTGTTGTCGAACAGCGCGCCGTCTCCCTTCAGGGTGTCCGAGCGCGGCGACGGCACCTTGTCGTCCTCGGTGACCGACACCGGCGCCGCGTTCTTCCCGGTGCCCCACGAGGACGGCTCGGCGCCCATGTCGAACTCCAGCACCCCGCCGCGGGAGATCAGCGAGTGCGGCAGCGAAGTCGACTTCCACTGCTTGCCGTTGAACCGCACGCCCTGCACGTACACGTTCCTCGCGCTGTTCCGCGGGGCCTTGATCACCAGGTCCCGGCCGTTCTCCAGGTGGACCGTCGCCTTGGTGAACAGCGGGGAACCGATGGCGTATTCGCCGCTTCCCATCACCAGCGGGTAGAAGCCTAGCGACGAGAAGAGGTACCAGGCCGACTGCTCGCCGTTGTCCTCGTCACCGTGGTAGCCCTGCCCGATCTCGCTGCCGGTGTAGAGCCGGGAGAGGACCTCGCGGACGTTCTTCTGGGTCTTCCAGGGCTGTCCGGCCGCGTCGTACATGTAGTTCACGTGGTGGGCCACCTGGTTGGAGTGCCCGTACATGCCCATCCGTACGTCCCGGGCCTCCGTCATCTCGTGGATGACCCCGCCGTACGAGCCCACGAAGTCCGGCGAGGCGGTCTCGGGCGTGGCGAAGTACCTGTCGAGCTTCTCCGCGAGCCCGCTCCGGCCGCCGTACAGGTTCGCCAGCCCGCGCGAGTCCTGCGGCGCGGTGAACGCGTAGCCCCAGCCGTTGGTCTCCGTGTAGTCGTAGCCCCACACGCGCGGGTCGTACTTGGCGGAGTCGACCCGCCAGTCGCCCTTCGCGTCCCGGCCCTGGAAGAAGCCGGCCTTGGAGTCGAAGAGGTTCACGTAGTCCTGGGCGCGGTTGAGGAAGTAGTCCGATTCCTCCTTGTAGTGCTTTTTGCCCGTCTTCTTGTAGAGCGCCCGGCCCATCTCGGCGATGCCGTAGTCGTTGACGTAGCCCTCCATGGCCCACGACAGGCCCTCGCCGGTGGCGGTGCTCGTGTAGCCCAGGAAGGGGGAGGTGGCCATGCCCTTGCGGCCGACGCCGGAGGTCGGCGGGACGACCGTCGCGTTCTTCAGCGCCGCGTCGTACGCCGACTCCGCGTCGAAGCCGACGCCCTTGACGTACGCGTCCGCGAACGCCACGTCCGACGAGGTGCCGGTCATCAGGTCCGCGTACCCGGGCGAGGACCAGCGCGAGGTCCAGCCGCCGTCCTTGTACTGCTGCACGAACCCGTCGACCATCTCACCCGCCTGACCGGGCGTCAGGAAGGAGTAGGCCGGCCAGGTCGTCCGGTAGGTGTCCCAGAAGCCGTTGTTGACGTACACCTTGCCGTCGACGATCTTCGCGCCGGTGTGGGTCGGGGTGTCCGGGCCCGGCATCGGGACGAACGGCGAGGCGTACTGGTTCTTCGAGCCCACCTTCTCGAAGCCGGAGTTGGGGTACAGGTACAGCCGGTACATGCTGGAGTACAGCGTCGTGAGCTGGGCCGGTGTCGCGCCCTGCACCTCGACCTTGCCGAGCAGCCGGTCCCACTGCCGCTGGGCCCCGGCCTTGACCGCCCCGAACGACGTGCCGTCCGGGATCTCCTGGCGCAGGTTGTCCTTGGCCTGGTCGAGGCTGATGAGCGAGGTGGCCAGGCGCAGGGTGACGGAGTGGTCGGAGCCGGACTTGAACTTCAGATAGCCCTTGACGCCGCTGGAGCCGCCCTCGGTCACGGGGGCGTCGAAGACCCCGTAGACGAAGAGCCGGGTGGCGCCGGTCGACAGGCCGGACTTCACGTCCGAGTAGCCGGTCACCACGCCCGCCGAGGTGTCGAGCGTGAGCCCCGCCTGCTCGGTGACGTTGTCGAAGATCACGTTCGCGTCGTCACCGGGGTAGGTGAAGCGCAGGGCGGCGGCGTGATCGGTCGGCGCCATCTCCGCCTTGAGACCGTTCTCGAAGGTCACCCCGTAGTAGTACGGGCGCGCGGTCTCGTTCTCGTGCCGGAAGGCCAGCTCGCGGGCGGCCCGGCCGGTCTCCGGGGTGCCGGAGGCCGCCGACGGCATCACCTGGAAGGTCTGCCGGTCACCCATCCAGGGGCTCGGCTCGTGGCTCGCGCTGAACGCCTCGATGGTGGGCAGGTTGTCCGCGTTGTTGGCGCGGGCGTAGTCGTACAGCCAGCTCAGCGAGCCCGCGTTGGTCACCGGCGTCCAGAAGTTGAAGCCGTGCGGGACGGCGGTCGCCGGGAAGTTGTTGCCGCGCGAGAAGCCGCCGCTGGAGTTGGTGCCCCGGGTGGTCAGCGCGTAGTCGGACAGATGCGCCTTGGGCTTCTGCGGGGCGGCGGTCCGCAGCGAGACGTCGTCCAGCCAGCCGCGGAACTTCGCGGGGCCCTTCGGCGAGTCGTAGGCGACGACGATCCGGTCGACGGTCTTCCCGGCCGCGACGGACCCGATCCGCGAGGACACGTTGTTCCACTGGTTGACGTACAGCACCTTGGAGGCGCCCTGACCCTGCGGTGTCAGCGCGAATCCGTGCTGGTCCGTGGCGTTCAGGCCGCTGAGCGAACTGCCGTCGGTGAAGACCAGGTCCACGGACACGTTCGTCGCGTCGTAGTCCCGGTCGCCGTCCGCCATCGAGGGGAAGATCCGGTACGACAGCTCGGTGCCGCGCCCGACGGCGACGTTCACGTCGAAGAGCTTGTTGTACGAGTACGCCCGGCCGTCGCCCTTGTGGGTGCCGGCGTAGCGCAGAGCCCGCTTGCCCGTGAAGCCCGCGCCCGCCTTCGCGGTCGGCGAGCCGCTCGGCCCCCGGTCCACGAGCGAGAGCATGTCCTTGGGCGTCGGGTCGTCGCTCCGGCCCGTCGAGAACTGGACATCGGCGAGCTGCAGGATGTCGCCGCCGTTGTTCTTGGTGACTTCAAGTCGGAAATGCTGGTACTCGACGGGGCCGTCGATGTCGTACGACTTCGTCTGGAACCGCTCGCCGAAGGACTCGCCGGAGCGGGTGTCGAGGGTCTTCCAGTCCTTGCCGTCGGTGGAGCCCTGGAGGGTCCAGCCCGCGGGGTCGCGCTCGGCGTGGTCGTTTGCGGATGTGAGCGCGTACGTGACCACCTTGACCGGCGCGTCCAGGTCGAACTCCGCCCAGCCGGTGGGCTCGAAGGTCAGCCACTTGCTGCTCGACTCGCCGTCGACGAGGTTCTCCTTGACCTCACCCGCGCCCGTGTTCTCGCCGCTGGCCCGGACGTCGGTGACATGGTCGGTCACATTGCCGGGGATGCCGGTGCTGTAGCCGCCGTCGACCCCCGAGGACCTTTTCGTCCCGTCAGGAGCCGTATCCACCGTGTTGAGCCAGTCCGGAGCCGGATCGCCCGATTCGAACGAGGAGCTGAAACCCCGGTCGGCGACCGCCGCTTGGGCGGGCAGGGCGACCGCCGCGCCCTGCGATGCCACCACCAGGGAAAGCGCTGCCACCCCCAGGGCCGTCGGGGAAAGCCATCCGGTCCGACTCGTGGAACTCCGTCTGTACCGAGCTCTGTGCTGCATGCGCGAGCACCCTCCCTGCACCTGGACAACGTTGTCAAATTCGATGCGCAAGGACCATTTGGGCGCCAAGTTGTCAGTGCTGTCAAGGGTGTTGGGTGTGGCATCCGGGGTGAATACCGTGTGACGAACCGTGCATTGCGTTCATTGCGGGAGGTTGGCCCTCTAAGGATCTTCGCCGGGGTGGTCCGGAGCTGCCCCATATTTCCGGGAGGTCTCAACTCGGAAAAGACCGACGGGCAAACCTGCATTCGATCTTGCTCCCTTGGCGGGAAGTGGACTATACCTGTCGCGTCCGGTCAGTCGATCGACTGGCTCTGGACAGGCAGGACCCAGGGGGGAATTTCGAGGGCCGGCGGACCGTGGTCGATACACCTACCGCCGATTCGTCCCACTGAATCCCCCACGCACGACCCCAGCTTGACCTAACCGCGGTGCCGGGGAGGATCCGGTTCACCGCCTGAGTCCTGGAGAAGGCGAGGACTTGAGCATGGGATCCACTTCCGCCGAGAACAGCAGCCCCGAGGGTGTCGGCCGCCGTGACCTCATCAAGAGGTCGGCCGCACTCGGTCTGATCACCGTCCCGACGATGAGCTTCCTGTCCGCGTGTGCGAGCGGCGGGGGCGACGAGGGCAAGTCGGGCGACAAGGGCACCGGCAAGACCAGCAAGGACAACCCCTTCGGCGTGAAGAAGGGCGGCGGCAAGCTCGACGTCGTCGTCTTCAAGGGCGGCTACGGCGACGAGTACGCCAAGGCGTGGGAAGCCTCCTTCGACAAGAAGTGGGGCAGCAAGAGCGCCCACACCGGCACGCAGGAGATCACCGGCAAGCTCCAGCCGCGCTTCAACGGCGGCAACCCGCCGGACATCGTCGACGACTCGGGCGCCCAGCAGATCAAGCTGGACGTGCTCTACAAGAGCGGCCAACTCCTCGACCTGGCCGCCGTCCTGGACGCGCCGTCCATCGACGACCCGAGCAAGAAGGTCCGCGACACCCTGATCCCGGGCACGCTCGACCCGGGCCTGCAGGGCGGCAAGGTCGTGGCCCTCAACTACATCTACACGGTGTGGGGCCTGTGGTACTCCGGCAAGCTCTTCAAGGAGAAGGGCTGGGAGGTCCCGAAGACCTGGGACGACTTCCTCGCCATCTGTAAGGACGCCAAGTCGCAGGGCATCGGCGGCCTCGCCCACCAGGGCAAGTACCCGTACTACATCAACGTCGCCATCATGGACCTGATCGCCAAGAAGGGCGGTCTGGACGCCATGAAGGCGATCGACAACCTCGACCCCAAGGCGTTCGTCGGGTCCGACGCCGCCCAGGCGGCCGTCGAGGCGATCTACGAGATCGTGGAGAAGGGCTACTTGCTGCCCGGCACCAACGGCCTCACCCACACCGAGTCGCAGACCCGGTGGAACCAGTACAAGGCCGCCTTCATCACCTGTGGCTCCTGGCTGGAGAACGAGCAGCTCAAGCAGACCCCGGCCGACTTCGACATGAAGTTCATGCCGATGCCCCTCCTGCCCGACAGCAAGCTGCCGTTCGAGGCGATCCGGGCCGGCTCCGGCGAGCCGTTCATCATCCCGGCGAAGGCCGCGAACCTGCCCGAGGCCAAGGAGTTCATGCGCTCCATGCTCTCCAAGGAGTGGTCGACGCTCTTCGCGCAGAAGGCCAACTCGCTCACCATCCTCAAGGACGGTGTGTCCGACGGCGTCGAGCTGCGTCCCGGTACGCAGTCCACCGTCGACGCGTCGAAGGCGGCGGGCGACAATACCTTCAACTACCTGTACCCCAACTGGTACAGCGAGATGGGCACGGCCATCGAGACCGCGTCCAACGAGCTGATGTCCAAGCGTATTCAGCCGAAGGAATGGCTGAAGCGGGCCCAGGCCGCGGTCGACAAGGCGGCGAAGGACCCGGAGTCCAAGAAGAACCACCGCGACTGATCACGTAAACCCGGAACACCAGGGTCACGCACACCCGGAACACCAGGGGCAGGATGCCATGCGAAAAGGGCAGTACCGGTTCGTCGCGGGGTTTCTCCTCGCACCTTTGGCGCTGTATCTGATCTTCGTGATCTGGCCTTACATACAGACCATCGGCTACTCCTTCACCGACTGGAGGGGCCAGTCGCAGACGTTCGGTTTCGTCGGCCTGGACAATTACAAGGCGTTGTTCCAGGACGACGTATTCCTCCAAGCGATCTGGCACAACATCCTGTTCCTGGTGTTCATCCCGGTGATCACCATCCTGCTCGCCCTCTTCTTCGCCTTCATGGTGAACGCGGGCGGGCGGGGAGGCGCCGGTGGCGTACAGGGCGTCACCGGCTCGCGCTTCTACAAGATCGTGTACTTCTTCCCGCAGGTGCTGTCGCTCGCGATCGTCGCGGTGCTCTTCGGAGCCCTCTACCGCAGCGACAGCGGCGGCCTGCTCAACGGCCTGCTGATCAAGCTGGGCCTGGTCGACGCGAGCAGTCCCGTCGAGTGGATGAACGAGCCCAACCTGGTGCTCTGGTGCCTGATGGCGGTCGTCGTCTGGCACGGCGTCGGCTTCTATCTGGTGCTGTTCTCCGCCGCCATGCAGTCCATCCCGCGGGACATCTACGAGGCCGCGCTGCTGGACGGCGCGAGCCGCACCCACACGTTCTTCCGGGTCACCCTGCCCCTGCTGTGGGACACGGTGCAGACCGCCTGGGTCTATCTCGGCATCATCGCGATGGACATGTTCGTGCTCGTCTCGACCACGACCCAGGGCACCGGCTACGGCGGCGGGCCCGACCACCACAGCGAGGTCATGGCGAACGTCATGATGCGCAACTTCCTCTACTTCGGAAAGAGCGGCTACGCCTGTGCCATGGGCGTCGTCATGCTCCTTCTCACCCTGATCCTGTCCGTGGTCACGCTGCGCGCCACCCGCCGCGAGCGCATCGAGTTCTGAGCGGGAGACACGACTATGAGCGCACCCATCACGGAGCCGGCGAAGGTCGACGGCGCCGGAGTACCCCCGCAGCGAACCGTCAGGAAGGCTCCGCCGCGGCCGGGCGACAAGCGCACCGAGGGCATGGCCCTCAACGTCTTCTCGCACGGGTTCCTGGCCCTGTGGGCCGTCCTGATCATCCTGCCGCTGCTGTGGCTGGTCCTGAGCTCCTTCAAGACCGACGCGCAGATCGGCGGTTCGGCCCTCGGCTGGCCCTCGAACTGGCAGCTCGACGTGTTCAGCCGGGCCTGGAGCAAGGGCATCGGCGACTACTTCGCCAACACGCTGATCGTGCTGGTGTTCTCCGTCCCGCTGACCATGCTCCTCGGCTCGATGGCGGCGTACGTACTGGCCCGCTACGAGTTCCCGGGCAACCGGGTCATCTACTACTTCTTCGTCGGCGGGGCCATGTTCCCCGTCTTCCTCGCCCTGGTGCCGCTGTTCTTCATGGTCAAGCGCCTCGACATGCTGAACACGTACCAAGGCCTGATCCTGGTGTACGTCGCCTACTCGTTGCCGTTCACCGTGTTCTTCATGCACGCGTTCTTCCGGACGCTGCCCACGGCGGTCTTCGAGGCGGCGGTGCTCGACGGTGCCTCGCACACCCGGGCGTTCTTCCAGGTCATGCTGCCGATGGCCAAGCCCGGACTGCTCAGCGTCGGCATCTTCAACGTGCTGGGCCAGTGGAACCAGTACATCCTGCCCTCGGTGCTGATGCAGCCGCAGAACAGTTCGGATCCGGAACGCTACGTTCTGACCCAGGGCCTCATCCAGCTCCAACAGCAGCAGGGGTACGCCACCGATCTTCCCGTCCTGTTCGCCGGCGTGACGATCGCGATGATCCCCATGCTGATCGTCTACCTGTCCTTCCAGCGCCAGGTCCAGGCGGGTCTCACCTCGGCGACCCTCAAGTAGCGCTCCGCTCCTTCCCTCGCCTACGCCACCTCCGTCCCCGGGGGTGGCGTACGTGTGTCCGGGGCATGGCGAAAATCGAACATGAATGGGTGGACCCGATTTTCGTCAAGGACTTGACGGCGGTAACCCGTTCAGCGGAGCTTGGAGTTCACAACTTGTAAGTGACCGGGGTCCCGTTGACGTGACCCAGATCACATGGGCGGCATCGGGGCCGCCCGGCTGAGGGCAGGAGTGGATGAGTCGATGGAGACTCCGGGGTCGCAGTCTTCGCTGCACCGAGCCAATCTGGAGCGCGTCGTGCGAGCGGTGCGCCTTGCCGGTTCGCTCACGCAGGCGGAGATCGCGAGAACGACGGGCCTGTCGGCCGCGACCGTTTCCAATATCGTCCGTGAACTCAAGGACGGCGGGACGGTCGAGGTCACACCCACTTCGGCCGGCGGCCGCAGGGCGCGCAGCGTGTCCTTGAGCGGGGACGCCGGCATCGTGATCGGTGTCGACTTCGGGCACACGCATTTGCGCGTCGCGGTCGGAAATCTGGCCCATCAGGTGCTGGCGGAGGAGTCCGAGCCGCTGGACGTGGACGCCTCCGCCGCCCAGGGCTTCGACCGGGCCGAGGAACTGGTCGGTCGCCTGATCGCAGCAACCGGTGTGGATCGTTCCAAGATCGCGGGTGTGGGCCTCGGCGTGCCGGGGCCCATCGACGTGGAATCGGGGACCCTGGGGTCCACCTCGATCCTGCCGGGCTGGACCGGCGCCAGGCCCGCCGAGGAGCTGCGGGGGCGGCTCGGCGTGCCTGTCTACGTGGACAACGACGCGAATCTCGGCGCGCTCGGCGAGATGGTCTGGGGCAGTGGGCGCGGGGTGCGGGACCTGGCGTACATCAAGGTCGCCAGCGGAGTCGGCGCGGGCCTGGTGATAGAGGGCAAGATCTACCGCGGCCCGGGTGGCACAGCGGGAGAAATCGGGCATATTACACTTGATGAATCCGGCCCCGTCTGCCGTTGCGGCAACCGCGGCTGCCTGGAGACCTTCGCGGCGGCACGCTATGTGCTGCCGCTCCTCCAGTCCAGTCACGGTACCGATCTGACCATGGAGGGCGTGGTCAGGCTGGCGAGGGACGGAGATCCGGGTTGTCGTCGGGTGATCGCCGACGTCGGCCGACATATCGGCAGTGGAGTCGCCAATCTCTGCAATTTGCTGAACCCGAGCAGGGTGGTCCTCGGTGGCGATCTCGCCGAGGCCGGGGAGCTTGTTCTCGGGCCCATCAGGGAGTCTGTCGGCCGCTATGCGATCCCCAGCGCCGCCCGCCAACTCTCGGTGTTGCCAGGGGCACTTGGGGGCCGTGCGGAGGTGCTCGGAGCGCTTGCTCTCGCGCTCAGCGAGATGGGTGATTCGACCCTTTTGGACGGTTCACTCTCGGCCGCTACCCCTGTCTTCACTTAGAGAACGCATGGCACCGTTGCCATCTCGTTAAGTATTTACTTCTTGACGTCGCACGGGTGGCCGAGTTGACTCCAAACCACCTCGGCCGCAACGACGCGGCCTCGTCAGGGAGGTTTCAAAGTGAACACGCAGATGCGTCGTGCCGCCGTTGCCGTTGCCGCTGGTGCAATGGCCGTTTCTCTCGCCGCTTGTGGCAGCGCCAAGGAGTCCGGTGGCGACAGCGACAGCTCCGCCAGCGCCTCCAAGAAGGGCGACGCGATCAAGGTCGGTCTGCTCCTTCCGGAGAACCAGACGGCTCGCTACGAGAAGTTCGACAAGCCGCTGATCGAGAAGAAGGTCAAGGAGCTCACGAACGGCAAGGGCGAGGTCGTCTACGCCAACGCCAAGCAGGACGCGAGCACGCAGAACCAGCAGGTCGACACGATGATCACCAACAAGGTGGACGTGCTGATCGTTGACGCTGTGGACGCGGCCGCCATCAAGAGCTCGGTCCAGAAGGCCAAGGACGCCGGCATCCCGGTCGTGGCCTACGACCGCCTCGCGCAGGGCCCGATCTCGGCCTACACCTCGTTCGACAACAAGACTGTCGGCAAGACGCAGGGTGAGGCGCTCCTCACCGCCCTTGGCTCCAAGGCCAAGGACGGCAAGATCGTCATGATGAACGGTTCGGTCACCGACCCGAACGCCGCTCAGTTCAAGGCCGGCGCCCACGAGGTGCTCGACGGCAAGGTGAACGTCGGCAAGGAGTACGACACCAAGGAGTGGAAGCCGGAGAACGCCAACGCCAACATGGAGGCGGCGATCTCGGCTCTCGGCAAGAAGAACATCATCGGTGTCTACTCCGCGAACGACGGCATGGCCGGCGGTATCATCACCGCGCTGAAGGCCGCCGGCCTCAAGGTCCCCGTCACGGGCCAGGACGCGGAGCTCGCGGGTGTGCAGCGCATCCTCGCGGGTGAGCAGTTCATGAGCGTCTACAAGCCGTACGCCCCGGAGGCCGACGCCGCCGCCGAGCTGGCCGTCGCGCTCGCCCAGGGCAAGTCGCTCGACACCGTCGCCAAGGACAAGGTCGACAGCCCGACCGACAAGCAGATCCCGTCCCTGCTGGTCCCCGTCACCTCGCTGACGAAGGACAACATCAAGGACACGGTCGTCAAGGACGGCCTGTACAAGGTCGAGGACATCTGCACCCCGGCGTACGCCGCGGCCTGCAAGAAGGCCGGCCTGCAGTAAACAACCGCGAGTAGCCAAACGCGTACGGGAATTCGATACTGAATTCCCGTACGTGGCTCGTGTGATCCAAAGCTCCTCCGGCGCCCCGCATCCAACAGCCCCGCAAGCTAAGCGGGGCGCCGGACGGAACACCCCACCGCAAACTTCTGCACAACCTCCCGCCGGGTCAGGCGGCGAAGGAGATGGTTAACGTGTCCGCTACGCCTGTTCTGGCGTTGCGCGGGGTCTCCAAGCGATTCGGTGCCGTCCAGGCGCTCACCGATGTAGAGCTTGAGGTCCACGCCGGTGAAGTGGTCGCCCTGGTGGGCGACAACGGAGCCGGAAAGTCCACGCTGGTCAAGACGATTGCCGGCGTGCACCCCATCGATGAGGGCGTCATCGAGTGGGACGGCAAGTCCGTCCAGATCAACCGCCCGCACGACGCCCAGAACCTGGGCATCGCGACGGTCTACCAGGACCTCGCGCTCTGCGACAACATCGATGTCGTCGGAAACCTCTACCTGGGCCGCGAACTGAAGAAGCGCGGTGTCCTGGACGAGGTCGAGATGGAGCGCCGCTCCCGCGAGCTGCTGGACACGCTGTCGATCCGCATCCCCAGCGTCCGCATCCCGATCGCCTCGCTCTCCGGCGGTCAGCGCCAGACCGTGGCGATCGCCCGTTCGATGCTCGGTGAGCCCAAGCTCGTCATCCTCGACGAGCCCACCGCGGCCCTCGGTGTCGAGCAGACCGCCCAGGTCCTCGACCTGGTCGAGCGTCTGCGCGAGCGGGGTCACGCCGTGATCCTCATCAGCCACAACATGGCTGACGTGAAGGCCGTGGCCGACAAGGTCGCCGTGCTGCGTCTCGGACGCAACAACGGCATCTTCGAGGTCAAGTCGACCTCCCAGGAAGAGATCATTTCCGCCATTACGGGTGCCACGGAGAACGCCGTGACCCGTCGTGCGGCGCGCAGCGGGGAGGCTCAGAAGTGAGCATCGACAAGACTTCTGAGACCGGGGACCACGTCGTGGAGAACCCCGAGGCGGCCGCTCACGCGGTCACCGCCGTCGACCCGCGCCTGCTCGTCCGCGAGCAGGGCTTCGCCGGTTACGTCAGCGAGTTCAAGCGCAAGCTGAAGTCCGGCGACCTGGGTTCCATCCCGGTCGTCATCGGCCTGATCGTCATCTGGGCGATCTTCGCGAGCCTGAACGAGAACTTCCTCACCGCGGGCAACCTCTCCGACATCTCCGTCGCCATGGTCGGCACGGGCATGATCGCGGTCGGCATCGTCTTCGTGCTGCTGCTCGGTGAGATCGACCTGTCGGTCGGTTCGCTCTCCGGTCTGGCCGGCGCCACGTTCGCCGTGCTCAGCGTCACCCACGGCATGAACGAGTGGCTGGCGTTCGTCCTGGCCATCCTCACCGGCACGGTCGCCGGCGCGGTCCAGGGCTTCGTCTTCGCGCGCATCGGTGTGCCGGCCTTCGCCGTCACCCTGGCGGGTCTGCTGTTCTGGAACGGCTTGATGCTCCAGATCCTCGGCAGCAACGGCACCATCAACCTGGACAGCGAGGGCGTCGTCGCCAAGCTGACCAGCTACTACTTCACCGATGTGGCCGCCGCCTACGTGCTCGCGATCGTCGTGACCGCCGGGTTCTTCGTCAGCTCGTACCTCGGCAACAAGCGCCGCGAGGCGGCCGGTGTGCCGTCCCGCCCGCTGAGCGAGACCATCGCGCGCACGGTGCTGCTGGGCATCCTCACCTTCGCGGTGGGGATCATGTACAACCAGTACAAGGGCCTCCCGCTCGCCGTGGTCATCTTCCTCGCGGTCCTGCTGATCACGGACTTCGTGCTGCGCCGCACCGCGTTCGGCCGGAAGATCTTCGCGCTCGGTGGCAGCGTCGAGGCCTCCCGTCGTGCCGGTATCAACGTCGAGCTGATCCGCATCTCGGTCTTCTCGATCTCCGGCACCTTCGCCGCCATCGGCGGTCTGTTCATCGCCTCGAAGATCGCCTCCGCCAACCAGGGCGCGGGCGCCGGTGACCTCCTGATGAACGCCATCGCGGCGGCCGTCATCGGTGGCACCAGCCTCTTCGGTGGCCGTGGCCGCACCTGGAACGCCCTCCTCGGTGTTCTGGTGATCGTCTCGATCCAGTACGGCCTGGCCCTGCAGGGCATCGCCTCGCCGGTCCAGTACATGATCACCGGTGGTGTGCTTCTCGCCACGGTCGTCATCGACGCCGTCACCCGCAAGACCCAGAAGTCCGCGGGTCGCGCGTAGGGTCCCCACCCTCACAGGCACTGTGCCCGGCGCCAATGGCGGCGCCGGGCACAGTCATGTCCGGACGGGAACGCGTGTTCCCTCCGGTTGAGCCGATCGTGTGGCGTACATCGCCGGGCCCGGCCCGCGCCCGCAAAGGCGGAACATTAGACTCGACGAACCCGGCAACAGCTCGATCACTGCAAGGAGGCACGGGTGGCGCTGCTGACCCGCATCACGGGACCGCGCGATCTGGACCGGCTGACCCTGGAGCAGCTCGACCAGCTGGCCGAGGAGATCCGGACCTTCCTCGTCGACGCGGTCTCCAAGACCGGCGGCCATCTCGGCCCCAACCTCGGTGTCGTGGAGCTGACCATCGCCCTGCACCGCGTCTTCGAGTCACCGAAGGACAGAGTGCTCTGGGACACGGGCCACCAGTCCTACGTCCACAAGCTGCTCACCGGCCGCCAGGACTTCTCCCGGCTGAAGATGAAGGGCGGCCTGTCCGGCTACCCCGCGCAGGCCGAGTCCGAGCACGACGTCATCGAGAACTCGCACGCCTCCACGGTGCTCGGCTGGGCCGACGGACTGGCGAAGGCGAACGAGGTCCTCGGCAGGAACGACCACGTGGTCGCCGTCATCGGCGACGGCGCGCTCACCGGCGGCATGGCCTGGGAGGCGCTGAACAACATCGCCGACGCCAAGGACCGCCCGCTGATCATCGTCGTCAACGACAACGAGCGTTCGTACGCGCCGACCATCGGCGGCCTCGCGAACCATCTGGCGACCCTGCGCACCACGGACGGCTACGAGCGCTTCCTGGCCCGCGGCAAGGACCTCCTGGAGCGCACCCCGGTCGTCGGCAAGCCGCTCTACGAGACCCTGCACGGCGCGAAGAAGGGCCTGAAGGACTTCATCGCCCCGCAGGGCATGTTCGAGGACCTCGGCCTGAAGTACGTCGGCCCGATCGACGGCCACGACATCGAGGCCCTGGAGTCGGCGCTCGCCCGCGCGAAGCGCTTCGGCGGCCCGGTCATCGTGCACTGCCTCACCGAGAAGGGCCGCGGCTACCAGCCGGCCCTCCAGGACGAGGCGGACCGCTTCCACGCCGTCGGCAAGATCCACCCGGACACGGGCCTGCCGATCGCCTCCTCCGGCGCCGACTGGACCTCCGTCTTCGGCGAGGAGATGGTCGAGCTCGGCAAGGAGCGCGAGGACATCGTCGCGATCACCGCCGCGATGCTCCAGCCGGTCGGCCTCGACCGGTTCGCCAAGGCCTTCCCCAAACGGGTGTACGACGTCGGAATCGCCGAGCAGCACGCCGCCGTCTCCGCGGCCGGCCTCGCCACCGGCGGACTGCACCCCGTCTTCGCCGTCTACGCGACCTTCCTGAACCGCGCCTTCGACCAGGTCCTGATGGACGTGGCCCTGCACAAGTGCGGTGTCACCTTCGTCCTGGACCGCGCGGGCGTCACCGGCACCGACGGCGCCTCGCACAACGGCATGTGGGACATGTCCATCCTCCAGGTCGTGCCGGGTCTCAGGCTCGCGGCGCCGCGCGACGCCGACCAGGTCCGTGCCCAGCTGCGCGAGGCCGTCGACGTGAAGGACGCGCCCACCGTGGTGCGCTTCTCCAAGGGCGCGGTCGGCCCGGCCGTCCCCGCCGTGGGCCGGATCGGCGGCATGGACGTCCTGCGGGAGCCCGGCACCGACGCGCCCGACGTGCTGCTGGTCTCCGTCGGCGCGCTCGCCCCGATGTGTCTGGAGATCGCCGCTCTCCTCGACCGGCAGGGCATCACCACCACCGTCGTCGACCCGCGCTGGGTCAAGCCGGTCGACGAGGCCATGGCCCCGCTCGCCGAGCAGCACCGCGTGGTCGTCACCGTCGAGGACAACTCCCGGGTCGGCGGTGTCGGATCGGCGGTCGCGCAGGCCCTGCGCGACGCGGGCGTCGACGTCCCGCTGCGCGACTTCGGCATCCCGCCGCGCTTCCTCGACCACGCCTCCCGTGCCGAGGTCATGGCTGAGATCGGCCTGACCGCGCCGGACATCGCCCGGCAGGTCACCGGACTCGTGGCCAAGCTCGACGGCCGCTACGAGCGCACCACCGCGCAGGCCGTGGACGCGGTGGAGCCCGCGCGCGACTGACGTACCGAAGGGCCGAAGGGCCGGTTTCACCACCCTGTACCGGTG
>NZ_JBHWVI010000218.1:0-14895 GCF_042737005.1 Streptomyces sp. NPDC060027 | reverse complement strand
CCCCGGGCGCGGTCGGGGCCGCCGACGTCCTGACCAACCCCGGCTTCGAGTCGGGCAGCGTCTCGCCGTGGAACTGCACGGGCAACCCGGGCTCGATCGTCACTTCCCCCGTCCATGCGGGCTCCAAGGCCCTCCAGGGGAAGGTGAGTTCGAGCGACACCGCGCAGTGCAACCAGACCGTCGCGGTACGGCCGAACACCACCTACTCACTCAGCGGCTGGGTCCGCGGCTCGAACGTCTACCTGGGCGTGAACGGCGGTGCCTCCACCTGGACCACGTCCCCCTCCGGATACAGCCCACTGACCGTCTCCTTCACCACAGGCGCCTCCCAGACCAGCGCGACGATCTACGTGCACGGCTGGTACGCACAGGGCAGGTACTACGCCGACGACATCACCCTGGACGGGCCCGGTGGCGGCGGTGGCGTCTCGTAGGACTCCGCTGACCAGTTCGGCCAGCGCGGACATCCGGCACCCGGCGCGGCTGACCCTCACGGGACCGGTGTGGATGCTCGGCCTGGACTGGAGGTCGCGCTGTGCTCATCGAGCCCGGTCGGGCCGGTCTCCGGGTCACTTCGACCGGATCAGCTGCGCCTGCACGCCGTAGTGGTCGGACAGGTAGGCCCGGCGGCCGTCGCGCAGTGTCACCTTGTCCTGGAAGACGAAGTCGGCGCCGCCGGTCAGCGTCTCCCCGGCCGCGGCGCGGACCAGTACGTGGTCCAAGGCCGGCGGCGACGGCCATCGAGGTGTGGGCCGGTAGGTCGGACGTGTGTCGCCGGCGAGGATGTCGCGCAGCCCGGCTGCGGCGACGAAGTCGGCGAGCACCGCCGAGTCGCGCGGGACGTTCAGGTCACCGACCACGGCGACGGGCAGGGACGGGCCGATGGCCGCGATCAGCCCGGTGAGCCGGGCCAGTTCGGCACCCGCGATCCGCGCGTACCGGTTCGTGGCGGACCAGTCGTCGTCGCGGTTGGCGGACAGGTGGGTGTTCACGACCACCAGTTCACCGTCCGGCGTGGCGACGGACACCAGCTGGGCCCCCTTGCGCATGAGGAGTTCGCCGCGCACCGGGCCCGTCATCGGATACCGCACGAACCGCCATCGGCTGATCGGCCACCGGGACAGCAGCACCAGGCCGCCCTTGAGCAGGACCGTGCCCGAGTACGCGACGTGCCGGTACGCGGGAGCGGCACGGCGGATCAGCCCGGCGTTGCGGCGGAACATGACCTCCTGCAGGCAGACGATGTCGTAGTCGGACCGGTCGAGCTCCGAGCCGAGGGCACGCAGCCGAGCCGGGACATCGCCGGTGAAGAGGGTGTTCATGGTCAGCAGTCGCAGGCCCTTCACGGACTTGTCACCTTCCGTCCGGTGGCCTGTCGGGCTTTGCGGGGAGTCGCTCACGGCGTTGATCGTACTGTCGCCCTTGCCGCCGAAGGCCCGACGTCGTGGATGGACACCTGGTCGGGGCTCCGACATCCCCGTTGCTAGTGCTGTGCCCATGTTCCTCGCTGTGGTCGAGGAGAGGGAGGGCGGGATGGGCGGCGCGGACGCCCCGCGGAGTGGGCTGCGGCGCCCGCCATGACAAGCTGTGCTTCCCACTGCCCAGTCCCAGGAGGTCACCATGCCTGCAGAGTCTCCGTCGCCCGAAGAGCCGGTTGACGGCGAGAGCCGTTCCCTCTCGACCGACGACGACGGTCAGGACGACTTGAAACGCAAGTTCCGGGAGGCCCTGGCGCGCAAGCGTGGTCTGCAGGCGGACGCCGCCGACCTCACTGCGAGCACCAACAAGTCGAAGGTCCACGGCGCGCACGGCCCGGCCGCGAGTCAGCGGTCGTTCCGTCGAAAGAGCGGCGGCTGAGTTCCATAACGGCCTCACGGCGGGAGCCGGCAGCGTCAGGCGATCTCTGGCGCCGGCCGGTCGGGCCGCGACCAACGACGACATCGAGCGAGCCGCCCTGGACAACGACTGTGAACCGGCCGACTCGGCCGCGCCGGGTCGATCGACGTCCCGGGTCGTCCGCTCCGCTGTCGCCGTTGCCCTCCGGTCGGCGCAAAGCAGTCGCTGGAAGGTGAGCGCGGTGTCGTCGTCGGCGGCCGCGACGTCGACGACGACCCGCGTCCCGCAGTTCACTCCAAAGCGCCCGCCCTCGCTCCTGGAGGGGGTGTAGGAAGCGGTGGAGCGGTCTGTTGTCAGCCCGCGCCCGTCCACGCATCTGGGCGGGGCACCAGCACTGCGGAGACCACCGCGTGGGACGAGCTCATGACATCGGCTACGAATCGCAGGCGCCCGATGCCGAGTCGGCGCAGTGCCGGACCGTGGTCGGCGGCGACGACGAGAGAGACCGCGAGCAGAAGAAGTCGCCACAGGGCCATCACCGGGCGGCGCATCGCGTGGGGCAGCTCCGCCAGGGAGGCGTGCAGTCGCTCGCAGTGGAAGGGGACGTGACGCTGCTCGTCGGACAGGATCCGTCCCGCCACATCCGCAGTGAGCGAGTCGTCGGTGCCATCGCGCAGGGCCCGGTAGTAACGCAGCGCCACCACTTCCGCGATCATCAGCACCAGCAGTTCCATGCGTAGGCCCATGAGACGCCGCAGCCGTACGAAGACCACGTCGCTCCAGTGCCCGGTCAACGTCGGCATTCCCCCCGCGGCCAGCAGCCGAGCAAGTAGACGGGCGTGGTTCTGTTCCTCGGCGATGAAGAGCCGGACCGCCTGGGCGTAGTCGGCGTCGCCGGCCCGGTCCGCTTTGTCTACGAGGTTGGCGCCGTCACCGTCCTCGCCGACCTGGAAGCGCTGGATGCCGGCCCACACCGCCGGATGCAGCGTCGCGCTCTGCCCCCAGTCCGGATCACCCTGGGCGCCCCTGCGATCGCGCTCGTCCTCGAACCGCCTTGTCCACTTGGCGAAGCCGTCCGTACGCACCCGGTCTCCCCTCTTCGGGACACAGTCACCGTGTCCCGAAGAGGGACGACGCAGGTGGACACCAAAACGTTCCAGTTCATCTGACCGAGGGCTCCACATCGGCCGAGTGGGCAGACTCGATGGCATCGCCGACGGACACCAGCGGACATACACGCACCCATGGACGACCGCGGTAGCTCATGCAGCATCATGTGGACGTGATCACCATTCATCTGAAGTACGAGATCGACGCCGACAAGCTCGAGGACTTCGAAGAGTACGGCCGCCGCTGGGTCGGACTCGTCAACCGTTTCGGCGGGACCCACCACGGCTACTTCTTGCCGAGTGAGGGCGACAGCGACATCGCCTACGCGCTCTTTTCTTTCCCCAGCCTCGCCGCGTACGAGCAGTACCGTTCGGACAGCCTGACCGACCCGGAGTGCCAGGACGCCATCGAGCTGGCCCGCAACACCCGCTGCATCAAGCGCTACGAGCGGCGCTTCCTACGGCCGCTCGACGTCATCTCGTAGACCGGAAGGATGGGCGCTCGACCAGGGCGCCAAGGGTGCGGATCGACGCGGGGTGTGGCTTCCACCGTCGGCGGCGAGTTCCAGCCAGGGTGTCACCGTGTGACGGACCCGCTCGGGGCCGAGCCGGTCGGCGAGGGCGAGTGCGCGGCGGTCCCAGGTGCGGGCCGGACACTTCACGACGCGTGCGGAGCGTGCTCGACGAGGGCGTGCCAGGGCTCGCCCCCTCCCACGCCTCGCACCAGGAGCCGTCGGCGAAGCCGCTCGCGACGGCGGCGAGCAGCACCACCCCGCCCGCTTCCCTGCATGAGCCGCAGCCGCAGTCGTAGCTGCAGTCACAGCCGTAGCCGTAACCGTCGCGTCGGCGAAGTCGAGCGGCACCGTCACCGCCGAAAAACGACCCCTCGGTCTCTCTGCATCCGCGGCACTGTATTGCCCCGCCCTGACATCCGGTTCGTCTGCCTGCGGGTCGGCTAGACGCTGGCACGAGCGGGTATCTCTCCGGAGGCGCGCGCATGCGACGGCCGGGGCCCCTGATGCAGCCGAGGTCGGCGCCGTGCGCCCGAAGGGTCTCCGGTATACGAACGTATGTGACCGAATACCGCTCTTGACGGTAAGTCAGTCCCACCTTCACCATCCAGGCACCCCATTCACCGTGGAATCCCCGGACACCCCACGCACCCCTCGTGGGAACTCCGCCGGATTCCCTGGAATTCGGAGCCCCCCACATGAAGCTCTCCATTCCTGGGCGTGCCTCGGCGACCGCTGTCGTCACGGCCGCCGTGCTGCTCACCTGCGGTTCCATAGCCGGGGCGGCCCCCGCCCCCGAGGCAGTGGCCGCCGCTCCCGACCTCCCCGTGGCCAACGTCAAGGCCCACCTCACCCAGCTCCAGTCCATCGCCACCGCCAACGGCGGCAACCGCGCGCACGGCCGCGCCGGTTACAAGGCGTCCCTCGACTACGTCAAGGCCAAGTTGGACGCGGCCGGGTTCACCACGACCGTCCAGCAGTTCACCTCCGGCGGCCGTACCGGCTACAACCTGATCGCCGACTGGCCCGGCGGCGACACCGGCCGGGTCGTCATGGCCGGATCCCACCTGGACAGTGTGACCGCGGGCCCCGGCATCAACGACAACGGCTCCGGTTCGGCGGCCGTGCTGGAGACGGCACTCGCGGTGGCCCGGTCCAACTACCAGCCCACGAAGCACCTCCGGTTCGCCTGGTGGGGCGCGGAGGAGCTGGGCATGGTGGGCTCGCGCTACTACGTCAACAGCCTCACCACCGCGAACCGTTCGAAGATCAGCGGCTACCTGAACTTCGACATGATCGGCTCGCCGAACCCGGGGTACTTCGTCTACGACGACGACCCTGCCATCGAGAAGGTCTTCAAGACGTACTTCACCGGGATCGGCGTCTCCACGGAGATCGAGACCGAGGGCGACGGACGCTCGGACCACGCGCCCTTCAAGAACGCGGGCATCCCCGTCGGCGGCCTGTTCAGCGGCGCCGACTACATCAAGACGTCCGCCCAGGCCGCCAAGTGGGGTGGGACCGCGGGCAAGGCCTTCGACGCCTGCTACCACTCCTCGTGCGACACGACGTCGAACATCAACGACACGGCGCTGAACCGGAACGCGGACGCGCTGGCGTACGCGGTGTGGGAGCTGTCGGCGTAGGCACGCTCCGACGCAGGTCATCGGTGCGGTGGGCCGTCGGTCCCCGCGCGTTGTTCCGCGAGCGCGGGTAGGGGCCGGCGGGCCCGTACCCGCGTTCCGCTGTGCGGGGTCCGGTGTGCGGTGAGTCAAGCGGCTCGGCCACGCGGACGGGCGGCCGGTACGGAGTGGGACCGGGCAGCGAGCAGTCGGGGGACACCAGAGAGGCCGTCACCTGCCTGGTGTCCGGTCCCGGCCCGTGCCCACACCGAAGCCCCGGGCACGGGCCGGATCCCCCAACTGCCGGCTGGTCCTAGGCGGCCGGCCGATCGATCACCGTGACGGGGTGGCGGACCACCGCGTCGAAGAGATAGCCCTGGGTGTTGGGTGTGGTGGTGTCGGGCTGGGTACGGCCCGTGGTGTCGGTGGCCCGGGCCAGCAGGGCGGTGGGTCCGGGTGTCGTGGGGCGCCAGTCCAGGGACCAGCGGGACCAAGTGGCCGAGCGGGGGCGGTCGTGGAGATCGGCGCGCCGCCAGGTGACACCCGCGTCGGTACTGACCTCGACGCGCCGGATGCCGCCGGCGCCCGACCAGGATCGGCCGGTCAGCCGGTGCCGTACCCCCGCGTCGAACGCCGCGCCCGCGCCCGCCTCGAAGGCGCTCTTGAGGGTCTGACGCGTGAGTGGGGCGCTGCCCTCGGCCGGATGGGCGGGCCCGAAGAGCCGGTAGAAGTCGGTGTTCCAGGGCGAGTAGAGGGGCTGGTCGGAGACCTCGATGTCGCCGACCCACTTGATGTTGGATATGCCCACCCAGGAGGGGACCAGGACTCGAACCGGGTGGCCGTGGTCGTGCGGGAGCGGCTCGCCGTTCATCTCGTACGCGAGGATCACGTCGTCCAGCGCCTTGGCGACGGGCAGTGGCCGACGGACCCGGCCGAGACTGACCCCACCGGTCACGTACTCGTCGTCCAGGCCCCGAGGCTGGAGATCCACCGCGTGCCGGGTCAGCCCGGCGAGCCGCAGCACGTGGGACAGTCGCACGCCCCGCCAGCGGGCGGAGCCGATCGCGCCGAGCGTCCAGGCGGTGCCCGTCACGGTGTCGCCCTGCTGGCTGGTGAAGTAGCTCCGGCCGTTGCCCGCGCATTCCACGAACGCGTCGAGTGTCACCGACGGCAGCCGCCTCAGGTCGTGGAGGCCGAACTCGACCGCCCGGTCGAGACCCGGCGCGCCGCGCAGTCCGCTTCCCCACACCTTGAGCCGCCAACCGGCCTTGTCCAGAACGGGGGTTGAGGTGTGGTTGCGGACGAAGAACCGGTCCACGGGCGTGTGGAGTCCCGTACCGCGCAACGCCGACCAGTTGGTCTCGGCGTTGGTGCCCCGGATCGTGAACAGCTCCGGCGGCAGCGGCTTGACGATCCCGGAGCCGGGCGCGGGGGTGTCGGCGTAGGCACGCGCGGGCCGGCCCGCCAGGGTGGTCAGCACACCTGCGGCGGCGGCCAGCCGCAGCATGTCGCGTCGGGACACCCCCTCGGCTCTCGCATCACCGGCCAGCCATTGGCGCAGGCGGCGTCGATCGTAGGCGGACTCGTCGATAGGCATGGGCCACTGCTCCCTGAGTGATGGGGGGAACGACGGGGGGACAGAGCGGAGCCCGCGGGACCGCCGTACGGGGGCAGACGCTGCCGTCGGCGGATCCGCGGAGCGGGCTTCGACCCGCGTGCAGAAGGCGATCCGACGATCAGCCGATCCGCTCGACCGGCGGATCGAGGGGAAGACGGATCGAGCCGTCACCCCATCGGAAGTCGTCAGATCACCGTGTCAACAACAACAGCGGCCGTGCGGCATGAGGCGGCACACGACGGAGGTACGGCTGTTGGCGACCACGGACCGATCGTAGATCCGGCCGCGTCGCCGCGTCAGCCGTACGGGCATTCTGCCGCCGCCCGGCTGGTTCGTCCCGAACGACTCGGAGGAGACACGCCGGGAGCGCGCGGCAACCATTCAGCGGGATGCCGGGGAAGGGACGGAAGACACGCGTCGAAGATGTCGTCGCCCGGGTGGGCCGGGCCGCGCCCATCGAGGAGACGACCACGTGCCGGCGCGGTCGCCGAGGACGGCTCGGCACCGTCCGCAATGCGCATCACCCATGGCCGTCAGCGGTCGGCGCGGCTGGATACCCTGCCCGGATGTCACCGCTGTCGCTTTCCCCGCTCCGTTTCTCCCCCGAAGAGATCGCCGAGGTGGTCGGTCTCTACGCGAGCAACCCGGAGTACTGCCGGGCCGCCGGCGAGTACGACCCCGAGCGCGTTCCGGCCGACAGCGTCGAGGCTGATCTGCGGGAGGAAGCCGACACCGAGGGCTGCGAGGTCCTGCTGGCCCGCGACGAGCAGGACCGGATCGTCGGTCTGCTGTGCCTCCTCGACCGTCACCCCACAGACGGACATCCGTGGATCGGGCTGCTGCTGGTGCACGGGAGCCTTCACCGCCTGGGTCTCGGCCGACGGCTGGCCTCGCTCGTCGAGGAACGGTTCCGCCACGAGGGCCGGGACGGCCTCCGACTGGCCGTTCTGGAGAACAACCCGGCCGCCCTGGCCTTCTGGAGTTCGCTCGGCTGGCACGAGATCGACCGCCGAGCGGAGCGCAAGTACGGCCGCCCCTGCATCGTCATGCACAAGCGACTGGCCTGACGGCTGGGCCGTCCATGTCGAAGTCGAGGACGGTCCTGCCCCCGCCTGTGACGCACAGCCCACCACCGTCGGAGTCTCAGGGCCGCAGGCCCGCCTGCCTCAGCGTGACCATGGACAGGTCGGCGATGACCTGCTGGTCGCCACGGCGCCAGGCATCGGCGAGGCCACCCGGCGGGGCGGGGACCGCGGCGAGATCGCGCTGCTTTCCGGTGAGGGCGCGCAGGGCGAGGAGGTCGGCGCCTCCGGGGGCGTCGAGCAGGCGTCGGGTGGTGGCGCTGCGCCGGATCCAGCGCAGGCGCGGGGGCAGCCACAACACCAGCACGAAGGCCACGGAAAGGACCACCAGGGCGAGTGCGGTCAGGGTGGCCACACGGCTCACCAAATGCTCCAGCGACTGTCCGGCGTCGGAGAGGTCGGTGGCCGCGTCGGCGGCGGACTGGAGCGGCTTCTTCAGGGAGTCCCCGACGAACGGTACTTTCGACGCCGCGTTGCCGGCATCGTCGAGACCGTCGGAGAGGCTGTCGCCCGCGCTCCGGGCCTTCCGTCCCGGCTCGGCCAGCAGCATGATCGCGTCGTGGACGATCAGGGCGAACTTCACCACGGCCGCGATCACGGCCACCGCGATCAGGTCGGCGACCACCTGACGGGTCCGACGTGCAGGGGTCTGGGCGTAGAGGCGCATGGGCGTGCTCCTGTTCCGGCGATGCCTTGAAGCGGGGCCGGCGCCGACCAGGTGCGGTGTGGCGGTCGTGATGGCGAGGCTCGGCCGGTCGCTTGCGTCTGTGGGACTGCAGGTGGATTTCGAGGTACGGGTGTCCCCGGCTCGTGAATCGAAGCGGTCCAGCGGTGTTGTGCCGGATGCCGAGAGTGGTCCTTGGGTCGGTCGGTTCTTAGGTCGGTCGGAACGACTCCCGGGCAATGGTGACATTCCGTCAGGGCGACTTCCCGTCTTTCCGGAAGGTCGTGCACGAGGATGGCGCGCCGACCGCACGGGACGGCTGCTTCGAGTGATGGTCACCCTGGGTCGGACCGTCGGGCGGAGCGCGCCCGGTCAGCAGGCGACGTAGGCACTGCTCGCGTGTCTGCCCTCGGCCGTCGGACTGCTCGGCCTGGTCGCCGTGCTCGGCCCGGTCGCCCTGCTGGTCTCGACCGAGCTGGTACCCCTCACCCGGCGTGCCCCGAGGACGCTGCCGCACCATGCTCCGGGACCGTCCTGACGAACCCGGGCGTACACCCGGCGGTCAGAGGCTGGTGAACAAGTCGTCGAGCGGGGCGGGCACCTGGTCGGGATCGAGGGCCTCGACGAGGACGCGGCCGTAGTGGATCTTGCGCCCCTTCTTCGTGCCGAGGAAGCGCCGCAACTGCTGCTCCGAGGTGCGGCCCCGCTGCGCGGGCTGGCGCAGGAAGGTCCGCAGGGCGCGCACGTCACCCTCCGCCCGGACGAGCTCCGTCACCCGGGTCACGCCCAGTGCGCGGATGAGCTCGTCCTCAAGATCCGCGGAGCAGACGAAGAACTCTTGCGGCGCCGCACTCGTGTGCTCCAGGGCGCGGGCGTAGTAGGGGCGTTCCCTCTCGTCGCACAGCCCCGTGAGGCGGAGGCCCAGGCCGGACGGCCCGAGGAGGCGGGCGTAGCGCCCGACGCTCATCGCACCGCCCATGGGCAGGACGCAGACTCCTTCGGCCGCCAGGTCCCGTCCGCGACGGTCGGCCAGCGCGTCGACCGCCGCGGCGTCGCTCGGCCCTTCGAGCAGGACAGCTGCCCGGACGGACAGCCGCGCCGCCAGCTCGTGCGCGGGGTCACCGGGGCCACCGGCCGCCCATGCGGTGACCGCTTCCCGGAACGAACCCATGTCAGCCACGAGACGAGTCTGCGCCCTTGCCGGCCGTCGCGGTAGGGAATTTCCGTCGCACTCGCCAGGGTGGCGGATGGCTCGTACATCCGCCCAGGGACTCACCGTGGCAGGAGGCCCGCCCTCCTGCCACGCAGTCATCAGTACGTGAGCGCGTCCTCGGCGGTGCCGAAGAAGGTGGTGACCTCGATGTCGTTGACCGTGACGGGGCCGCCGTTGATCGACACCGTCGTCGGGCTCTCGGCAGCGGTGAGCGCAACCTCCACCTTGTCGGCGCTCTTGCCGCCCGCGGTGTCGGCGCGCGAGAACATGATCCCGGCGTACGCCTTTTCGCCGGGCTTCAGAATCCAGTCCTTGCCGTCGGGTCCCATGCGCCCGGCGGCGCCGTCGAGCCCCGGAATCGTGAGCACGAGCTCGTTCGCCGCCAGCAGACAGGGGTCGCTGCCCTTGTTGGCCGCGGTCAGCAGAGCGTGGTTGACGGGCCTGGACGCGACGGTGACGTTGTAGCTCAAGTCGGTGGTCTCGCACATGCCCACCCCTCCGTCCTGATCGTCGTCGGACCCGGGCTCCGATGACGGCGGGGTGCTGGGCTTGGTGGAGGATTTCCCGCTGCCGCTGCCGCTGCCGCTGCCGCTGCCGCTGCCACCCGGGCTGGCCGTCGGCGAGGAAGAGCCGGCGCCCTTGTCCGTACTCGCGGACGGGCTCGCCTTCGTGTCCGGGGCGGTCGTGTCGTTCTCCGCGTCGCCGTTGCATGCGGTCAGTGCCAAGAGGCCGAGCGACAGAGCGGCGAGTACGGCGGTGGTACGGCGTGAACGAGCTGCGTAAGCCATGAGAAGCCCCCCGGGATTCGGAATGTCCCGGTGATCGTGCCTCATGGGAGCGATGCTTCCACCCGTTCGTGCCGAGAGGGGGCGATCTTCGAACACGGTTGTGACACTGTGACAGTGGTCGGGGTCGTGGCCGTGGCGAGGGAGTACCGGGCAACTTCAGACATCGCGGGTTCTGTCATCGCAGGGTGAGCGGGGTCTCGGATGCGACTCGGGTCAGCTTTTCCGGGTTGCGGACGTAGTAGAGGCCGGTGATGCGGGCGTCCTCCACACGGATCGCCATGATGCCGTCGATCTCGCCGTCCAGGCGTACGAGGAGCGCCGGGCTGCCGTTGACCACCGTCGGGTGGCCGGTGATCGCGCCTTCCACTTTGGCGGAGCCGCCGAGGTAGAAGCGGACCACCTTCTCGGCACCGACGACCGGCCTCAGCGCGGCCCGCTTGATGCCGCCGCCGTCGCTCACGAGGACGACGTCCGGGGCGAGCACGTCAAGGAGGTCTTGTGGGTCCCGGCTGTCGAGCGCGCGCTGGAACGACTCCAGGACCGCCCGGATCTCGCTGGGGGAAACCACCTTTCGAGGGCGGCGGGCGTCCACGTGCCTACGGGCGCGGTGTGCGATCTGCCGTACGGCCGCAGGGGTCTTGTCGACGGCGGCCGCGATCTCGTCGTACCCGACATCGAAGACCTCGCGCAGCACGAAGACGGCGCGCTCCGTCGGCGACAGCGTCTCGAGGACCAGCATCAGCGCCATCGACACACTCTCGGCGAGCTCGACGTCCTGGGCCACGTCCGGCGCGGTGAGCAGCGGTTCGGGCAGCCAGGGGCCCACGTACGCTTCCTTGCGGCGCTTCATCGTGCGCAGCCGGTTGAGGGACTGGCGGGTCGTGATCCGGACCAAGTAGGCGCGGTGGTCGCGCACTTGTGTCAAGTCGACGGCGACCCACCGCAACCAGGACTCCTGGAGGACGTCTTCGGCGTCGGCGGCCGATCCGAGCATCTCGTAGGCGACGGTGAAGAGCAGGTTGCGGTGGGCGATGAATGTCTCGGTCGCCGGGTCAGTGGCGTGGTCGCTCATGTCTCGACCTCTCTCCTTCACGAACGGCCCAGGTGGCAGAGGGCATTCAAGCGTGCATCCATGGTGCGGTGCTTCTCGGCGGCCGCCGTTCGGGGCGACCACTTGTTCGCGGCGATCGAGAGCGGGGCGAAGGAGGTGACCGTCCGGCGCACGCGCCGACCGTGTGTACCCGCTAGGCCGCCCGTTCAACGGTGGCGGGCGCCTCGCCTCGGTTGGCCTGGAGCAGTTGCCGGCGCTTGGCACCGCCTGAGACGCGGTGCAAGGTGTACGAACCGGGCTTGCGTGCCTCACCCGCCAGGTGCTTGACGATGCCCTTGCACACGAACTCCTTGAGCCGGGCGCCCGGGTGGCCGTCGATGTGGAACCCCACCGCGACGTCGTACCGGTGGGCGAACTGGAAGATGCCGGCGCGTCGGCCCAGGCTGATGCACTGGCCGGCGAACACCTGGTTGAGAGGCGAGGGGCGCTCGCCGGCGATACGGCTGAGCACCGTGTCGGCGGCCCGCGCGCCCAGAGGCATCGCGGCCTGGCAGCTCATCCGCAGCGGCAGGCCGGACGGCGCCGCCGAGTCACCGGCCGCGACGATGTGATCGTCGTCCACGCTGGTCAGCGTCTCGTCCGTGAGCAGGCGGCCCTGGGTGTCGGTGCTCAGCCCGCTGCGCAGGGCCAGGTCAGGCACGGCGAAGCCGGCGGTCCAGACCGTCACCTGGCTTCGCAGCTCGCGGCCGTCACCGAGCCGCACGGTATCGCGGGTCACCGCGGTGACCTTGGCGTCGGAGCCTTCGAGCACGGTCACCCCGAGCGCCGCCAGCCGCTTGGCCACCGAGCGTCGACCCCGACGGTGCAGGTACGGGCCGAGCACCTCACCGCACACCAGGGTCACGGCGCGGCCGGCCTCCGCCAGCTCGGCGGCGGTCTCGATACCGGTCGGACCGGCCCCGACCACCGTCATCGCGGCCGACGGGGGAGTGGCCTCGACGGTCGCGCGCAGCCGCTCCGCCGCCTCCAGCGTGGCGATCGGGTAGGCGAACTCGGCCGCTCCGGGCACATGCGGGTCGGCGCCGCCACTGCCCACCGCGTAGATCAGATAGTCGTAGCCGACCGTTCCGCGGGCCGCCAGTGCCACCAGACGCCCGGCCGCGTCGATCGAGGTCACGCTGTCGACCACCAGCCGGACGCCGTCGGCCAGAACGTCTCGGTAGTCGACGACCGCGTCGTTGGACCCGCCCACCAGTTGGTGCAGGCGGATCCGCTCGACAAAGCTCGGGCGCGGGTTGATCAGAGTCACGGACACGTCGTCGCGCTGCGTCAGGCGATTGGCCGCCATGACACCGGCGTAACCGCCGCCGATCACGACAACCTCGGTGTTCCCGGTCATGATGTCTCCTTCGGTTCCAGGGGGGTTCGGCCTCAAGACACCGCCCGACCGACCGCTGTGACAACATGTGACGCAGGTCACTCCACATCCTCCAGGCTGTCAGCTGTCAGCGACCCTGCCACTGGCTCGCGTGACAGCAAGGATGGCCCGCCGAATGGCTGGTGGTCGGCCCGTCTGTCCGGGCGCCGCCAAAGGGTCAGGCCGGTCCGCGGATTCAGATGCCGCGGGCGTCGGCGAGGATGCTCGCCTGCTCCAACATGCGTGTCGGTTCACGCCCGTTGGCCCAGGCATCGTTGAAGGACGGTACCGACTCCACGTGCGGACCGAACCGTCTGCGGATCGCTTCCAGCAGCACGTCCATGGCCTGTGCCTCCAGGCCGCGGTCCCCGTGGGATTCCCTGCGGATCGCGCCTTGCGAACACAAGCGCCCTTCCTCGTCGGTGAGTGCTCCCGCGCACCAGCCGCCTTCCCGCAGCCGCAGGGAGGCACGATGCAGCAGGGCCGCGACGGGGGTCGCGTACGGACTGGGGGTCGGGGCCGGTGCGGTGGGGGCGTCCGGTGCGATGGGAGTCGGTGGCGCCGCGATGTCGGACCAGTCGACCGGGGGCGTCTCGATGTGCGCGGCGTTGACCTCGTAGGCGATGGCCGCGAGGGCGAGCCGGGCGTCCATGTCCTCCTTGACCCCGGCCATACGCGCTTCGAGACCGTGGCTGGGGTGCGGCCCCGGCTTCGCGTCGGCGGGAGGGGCGACGCCGAGGGTTTCGGCTGGGGCTTGTCCGGCGGTGGTGGTGTGCCTGGGGGGCTGCATGATGAATGGATTCCTGGCGCCCTCCGCGCTCAGCGCCGCCGAACGGGCGGTACTGGGTGCAGAAGGGCGGCCGGGACGGCGGTGCGGGCGGGCCGCCGCCCACGGGGTTCGGGCCGGCTCGGTCGTGGCCGAAACGACCCATTCCTGCGAGGGGCGGCCCGGCTTGGTCGCCCTCTTACCGGCTGATGCCGCATACAGGTCGACGAACGAGGCCTCCTAGCTGCGTGTTTTCATATTCATCACAAGATCGTCACGGGTGCTGCACGATGAGCGTCCTTCTGTGAAACTCGCTGCTCATCACCTGACCTGCGACGCGGAGATCCGCCTCGACCGCACAACCTGCGACCGAGGAGGAGCCGCGCCGTCAGGGCTGCCTGCAAGGCCACCGCCGCCTCTGGCGCGCGCAGTGACCTGAAAGAAGGAGAACAACCACATGGGCAAGCGCGTAGCCCTGTCTCTTGCCGCCGCGCTCGGAGTCATCGGCCTCGTGGCGCCGGCGGCTCACGCCGATGGCGGTTCGGGCGACACCGAGATCCTGGGTGTGACCGTCAACAACGGTTCGGACGTCGTCATCGGCACCACGTACGCGAAGACGTTCGACGTGACGATCTACGCCTACGACGACTGGGGTCTGCTCTCGGCGGACACCACGCTGGAAGGCCCCGGCGCCGGGTTCGCCGACGACGAGGCCATCTGCGAGACCGACAGCGAGTGCACGCACTCGTTCACCTTCGACCCCCGGGTCGACCTGGACAACAGCCAGGCGGGCACCTGGTACGTCGGCTCCTGGGTGGACGCTCTCGACGGCGACTTCCGGTGGGACGAGCGCATCGACAGCTTTCGCCTCAAGCGTGCGAGCACTCTGACGACGAACGCGTCCCCGGAGCCGGTGACCAAGGGCAAGACCCTCACCGTCACGGGCACGCTCAAGCGCGCGAACTGGGACGACCACCAGTACCACGGCTACACCAGCCGGCCGGTCAAGCTCCAGTTCCGCAAGAAGGGCGCCAGCACCTACACCACCGTCAAGACGGTGAACACCAGCAGCACCGGAGCCCTGAAGACCACGGTCACGGCCTCCACCGACGGGTACTGGCGGTGGAACTTCGCCGGCACCACGACCACCGGCGCCAAGACCTCCACCAGCGACTTCGTCGACGTGCGGTAAGTACGCCGCCGCTCGCTCCAGGGCC
>NZ_JBHWVI010000217.1:0-14956 GCF_042737005.1 Streptomyces sp. NPDC060027 | reverse complement strand
ACCGA
Organism: Streptomyces sp. NPDC060027; assembly: GCF_042737005.1. Classification (NCBI taxonomy): domain Bacteria; kingdom Bacillati; phylum Actinomycetota; class Actinomycetes; order Kitasatosporales; family Streptomycetaceae; genus Streptomyces; species Streptomyces sp. NPDC060027. The sequence goes on along the minus strand of NZ_JBHWVI010000217.1, from coordinate 14,951 downwards.
ATCCTTCGTGGATTCGGCGGGGTCCCGACGGTGCGACCGGGTGGCGGATCATGACCTGACCTGGTCTGACATAATCTGTCGCCGTTTGAACACTTACGGGGTGTGACTCGGGCCACGCAGATTGGGCGTAACGCTCTTCGGGGCAGCGCGATGACCTAAGAGGTGATAGCCGAGGAGGGAATACAGACGCCGTGTCCGGCGCTGTGCATCTTCCCGGCCCCCGCCCGCGCCGTCGGCCCATCCCCAGTCGGCGGTCGTCGGTTCCTGTCCGCAATGGACGGGGCCGGAAGCCGTTTTCCTACGTTCCGAGAGGTTGTTCGTGTCGGCCAGCACATCCCGTACGCTCCCGCCCGAGATCGCCGAGTCCGTCTCTGTCATGGCGCTCATCGAGCGGGGAAAGGCTGAGGGGCAGATCGCCGGCGATGACGTACGTCGGGCCTTCGAAGCTGACCAGATTCCGGCCACTCAGTGGAAGAACGTACTGCGCAGCCTCAACCAGATCCTCGAGGAAGAGGGTGTGACGCTGATGGTCAGTGCCGCGGAGCCCAAGCGCACCCGAAAGAGCGTCGCAGCGAAGAGTCCGGCCAAGCGCACCGCCACCAAGACCGTGGCGGCCAAGACGGTGACCACCAAGAAGGCCACCGCCACCGCGGCTCCGGCTGCCCTCGCCGACGATTCGGCCGAGGATGCGTCCGCCGGCAAGACCGCCGCCAAGAAGACGGTCGCCAAGAAGGCCGCCGCCAAGAAGACGGTCGCCAAGAAGACGGCGGCCAAGAAGACGAGTGCCAAGAAGGACGACGCCGAGCTCGTCGACGACGAGGCGACCGAGGAGACCCCGGCCAAGGCCGGTGCCGAGGAACCCGCCGAGGACGGCGCCCAGGGCTTCGTCCTGTCCGACGAGGACGAGGACGACGCGCCCGCGCAGCAGGTCGCCGCCGCCGGTGCCACCGCCGACCCGGTCAAGGACTACCTCAAGCAGATCGGCAAGGTCCCGCTGCTCAACGCCGAGCAGGAGGTCGAGCTCGCCAAGCGCATCGAGGCCGGTCTGTTCGCCGAGGACAAGCTGGCCAACGCCGACAAGCTCGCTCCCAAGCTCAAGCGTGAGCTGGAGATCATCGCCGAGGACGGCCGCCGCGCCAAGAACCACCTCCTGGAGGCCAACCTCCGTCTGGTGGTCTCCCTGGCCAAGCGCTACACCGGTCGCGGCATGCTCTTCCTGGACCTCATCCAGGAGGGCAACCTCGGTCTGATCCGCGCGGTCGAGAAGTTCGACTACACCAAGGGCTACAAGTTCTCGACGTACGCCACCTGGTGGATTCGTCAGGCGATCACCCGCGCCATGGCCGACCAGGCCCGCACCATCCGTATCCCGGTGCACATGGTCGAGGTCATCAACAAGCTCGCGCGCGTGCAGCGCCAGATGCTCCAGGACCTGGGCCGTGAGCCCACCCCGGAGGAGCTGGCCAAGGAACTCGACATGACCCCTGAGAAGGTCATCGAGGTCCAGAAGTACGGCCGTGAGCCCATTTCGCTGCACACCCCGCTGGGCGAGGACGGTGACAGCGAGTTCGGTGACCTCATCGAGGACTCCGAGGCCGTCGTCCCGGCCGACGCGGTCAGCTTCACGCTCCTCCAGGAGCAGCTGCACTCGGTTCTCGACACCCTGTCCGAGCGCGAGGCGGGCGTCGTCTCGATGCGCTTCGGTCTCACCGACGGTCAGCCGAAGACCCTCGATGAGATCGGCAAGGTGTACGGCGTGACCCGTGAGCGGATCCGCCAGATCGAGTCCAAGACCATGTCGAAGCTGCGTCACCCGTCGCGCTCCCAGGTGCTGCGCGACTACCTCGACTAGGCCCTCGGCCGCACGTCATTCGAGGGCCCGACCCCCGCTGGGGGGTCGGGCCCTCGACGTATGCGCGGAATGCGTGTCCGCACTCACTGGATGACTCTGGGTTTCCACGACCGTCCCAGAGTGAGGAGCGCGCATGCGCCGTCCCTACGTCCCGGTGCTGGCCCTTGCGGCCGCCGCAGCGGTGATACCGCTGACGCCACCCGCACCGGCGGCCGCCGACAGCGTTGTCATCGGAAGTCGCCCGGTCGAGATCTCCGAGAGTCCATGGACGGTGGCGCTGTCCAGCCGTGACCGGTTCGGGGGTACGCGAGGGGGCCAGTTCTGCGGAGGAGTGGTCGTCGGTCCGACCACGGTCCTGACCGCGGCCCACTGCCTCGGTGACGACGTGCTGGGAGCGCCGCCGCGCCAGGCACGCGACCTGAAGGTCATCTCCGGGCGCGGGGACCTCCTGTCCAGTGACGGCAAGGAGATCCCTGTCCGCGACATCTGGGTCAATCCGCACTACGACAGTGATACGAACGCCGGGGACTTCGGTGTGCTGACGCTCGCCGAGCCGCTGCCCGCCGCGTCCGTGATCCGCATGGCGCCCTCCGGGGACCCGGCGTACGAGCCGGGGACCACCGCCGTGGTCTACGGCTGGGGCGACATGACGGGCGGCGGCGACTACGCGCGCAACCTGCGGGCCGCGGATGTTCACGTGCTTCCCGACGCCTCGTGCGAGCGGGCCTATCCCGGCAGTGCGAGCGGGACCTACGACGCGGTGTCCATGGTGTGCGCCGGGGAGCCGACGGGCGGCCGTGACGCCTGTCAGGGGGACAGCGGCGGGCCGCTGGTCGCCCAGGGGCGCCTCATCGGCCTGGTGTCGTGGGGGAGCGGCTGTGGACGCGCCGACAGCCCGGGTGTCTACACGCGGGTCTCGGAGGCCGTCCAGGCGCTCGGTGAGCGCCGCTGACCGCTTACGGCGATGCGGTACGAGTGTGGGCGGTCACTCCCTGTGCCCGGGGTGTGACCGCCCACTCACCGGCCTGTCGCCGGCACCCGCTCGTCGTTGATGCGAAGGTCAGTGTTCTTCGTCGTTGACGCTTTCCGGAACGGACGTCAGCCGCTCCGTCTCGTCCTGTATCTCAGCGGCGATCTTCTTGAGTTCCGGCTCGAACTTGCGACCGTGGTGGGCGCAGAAGAGCAGTTCTCCGCCGCTCAGGAGGACGACGCGCAGATAGGCCTGGGCGCCGCAACGGTCGCAGCGGTCAGCGGCCGTCAGCGGGCTCGCGGGGGTCAGAACAGTAGTCACGTCGCCTCTTCTCTAGCTCGACGAGCTGTCGTACCAGGGTCAACATCCAACCAGGCCGAAAACGTTCCCGCTCGCGGCTTTTCCTCGAAATTTTCTTTCGAGCCGGTTGCTGCTGCCGGTTGGCGGCGAATGAGCCGTATTGCGTGTCTTCGTGTCTGTACGGGTTCGCGCTGTCTGTCGGGGGTCGGTCCTCCCGGCTGGATTGCCGGTTGTTGATGAGGACGTGCCCGGAGCCTAAATGGTTCATGCCTGGAAGGGAACGTGATATGTACTTCACTCCATCGAGGGATCGAACACCCATGCGACCCTGGACTAGTGTGGGTTTAGTGCGAGGGTGGCGTTACAACGGCTCTACCAGGCCTCGGTACCCTCTGAGCGGCGACCGAAGCCGGGCCCTTACCCAAAAGGGTCCCCCCTGAAATTCAGCGAGGAGCGAACCGCGTGACCGCCGAGACGTCCGTGCCGTCCACAGCGCTGCTGACCGGAGCAGACCGGGACGGTTCCAACTACACCGCGCGGCACCTGCTCGTCCTTGAGGGGCTCGAGGCAGTGCGGAAGCGCCCGGGCATGTACATCGGGTCGACCGACAGCCGTGGCCTGATGCACTGCCTCTGGGAGATCATCGACAACTCCGTGGACGAGGCCCTCGGGGGCTACTGCGACCACATCGACGTGACCCTGCACGACGACGGCTCCGTCGAGGTGCGGGACAACGGCCGTGGCATCCCCGTCGACGTGGAGCCCAAGACCGGCCTCTCCGGCGTCGAGGTCGTCATGACCAAGCTGCACGCCGGCGGAAAGTTCGGCGGCGGCTCGTACGCGGCCTCCGGTGGTCTGCACGGCGTGGGCGCCTCCGTGGTCAACGCGCTCTCCGCCCGTCTGGATGTCGAGGTGGACCGCAGTGGGCACACCCACGCCGTGAGCTTCCGCCGAGGCACCCCGGGAGCCTTCAAGGCCGACGGCCCCGATGCCGCCTTCGACGCGGCGAGCGGGCTGCGCAAGCTCAAGCGGATCCCGAAGACCCGCACCGGCACGCGCGTGCGCTACTGGGCCGACCGTCAGATCTTCCTCAAGGACGCCAAGCTCTCCCTGGAGCACCTCCACCAGCGCGCCCGCCAGACCGCCTTCCTGGTGCCGGGCCTGACCATCGTCGTCCGTGACGAATTCGGGCTGGGCGAGGGTGGCAGCAAGGGCGAGGAGTCGTTCCGCTTCGATGGTGGAATCAGCGAGTTCTGCGAGTACCTGGCCGCCGACAAGCCGGTCTGCGACGTCCTCCGGTTCTCCGGGCAGGGGACCTTCAAGGAGACCGTCCCGGTCCTCGACGAGCACGGGCAGATGACTCCGACCGAGGTCACCCGTGAGCTCGGCGTCGATGTCGCGCTGCGCTGGGGCACCGGTTATGACGCGAACCTGAAGTCGTTCGTGAACATCATCGCCACGCCCAAGGGCGGTACCCATGTCGCCGGCTTCGAGCAGGCCGTCGCCAAGACGATGAACGAGGTCCTGCGCGCCAAGAAGCTGCTGCGGGTCGCCGAGGACGACATCGTCAAGGACGACGCGCTGGAGGGCCTCACGGCCGTGGTCACGGTGCGTCTCGCCGAGCCGCAGTTCGAGGGGCAGACCAAGGAGGTCCTCGGCACCTCGGCTGCTCGCCGCATCGTGACGAACGTGGTGACCAAGGAACTCAAGGCGTTCCTGACCTCCACGAAGCGGGACGCCGCCGCGCAGGCGCGCGTCGTCATGGAGAAGGCCGTCTCCGCCGCTCGTACGAGGATCGCCGCCCGTCAGCACAAGGACGCGCAGCGCCGGAAGACGGCCCTGGAGTCCTCCTCGCTGCCTGCCAAGCTCGCCGACTGCCGCAGCGACGACGTGGAGCGCAGCGAGCTGTTCATCGTCGAGGGAGACTCCGCGCTGGGTACGGCGAAGCTGGCCCGGAACTCCGAGTTCCAGGCGCTCCTGCCGATTCGAGGCAAGATCCTCAACGTTCAGAAGGCGTCCGTGACGGACATGCTGAAGAACGCCGAGTGCGGTGCGATCATCCAGGTCATAGGGGCGGGTTCCGGGCGGACCTTCGACATCGACGCGGCGCGTTACGGGAAGATCATTCTTCTCGTCGACGCCGATGTGGACGGCGCGCACATCCGGATCCTGCTGCTGACGCTGTTCCAGCGCTACATGCGGCCCATGGTCGAGTCCGGCCGGGTGTTCGCGGCGGTCCCGCCGCTGCACCGGATCGAGCTCAGCCAGCCCAAGAAGGGGCAGGACAAGTACGTGTACACGTACTCGGACCGTGAGCTGCGGGAGACGGTGCTGGAGCTGCAGCGCAAGGGTGTGCGCTACAAGGACTCGATCCAGCGGTACAAGGGCCTCGGCGAGATGGATGCCGATCAGCTGGCCGAGACGACGATGGATCCGCGCTTCCGGACGCTGCGCCGGATCAACATCTCCGACCTGGACGCATCCGAGCAGGTGTTCGATCTGCTGATGGGGAACGACGTGGCTCCGCGCAAGGAGTTCATTTCGAGCTCGGCTGCGACGCTGGATCGGTCGCGGATCGACGCTTAGCCCTCCGGGCTTCCGTGCCTCCGGGGTTTCACGGTGCCGGTTTGATGTGGGTCGGGGCCGTGCCGGTACATCCCCGTCCGTCGCCGCTGGATCAGACGTGGGCTTCCTGGGGAGCCGCTGCTCGATCCGAACGTGAGCGACGGACGTCAGGGATGTACCGGCACGGCCTCTTCCGTGCGCTGTCCACCGTGGGTGCGTGGGGGCTGGTGCGTGGCCTCTCCCGTGGAAACTTTCCCCGGTCAGGGACCGATTTCCCCGTCGCCGGGAGCTGAAAGTCGAAAGGGCGCCCGCCGCCGAAGGCTCGGGATGGTGCGCCGGCGAGGGCTCCACCCCTGGGTGGAGAGGTGGGGGCGTGGGAGATCCACCTACGATCCACCCGGGCTCCGATCTGCTGAGGGCGCGATTTCCGTAGCGTCGTCGGTGTCGGCAGCGCTCGCTGCGGACACCCGCTCCCCGCCGACGGAGGCCGTGCATGTCCGGGCTCATCAATACCGTGGTGATCTGCGCCGTCGCCGTTCTGGTGATCGCGCGCCAGTTCAGGGCGCGCCGGATCGACACGGACAGGCGCTGGTGGATCGTGCCCGCCGTTCTCGCCTTCATGGCACTGCGCGACCCCGGGGTGATCGACCCGCACCACCAGGTCGAGGCGTCCCTCCTGCTGGGGACCGAGCTGCTGATAGGTCTTGCCATCGGAGCCGGCTGGGGCTGGACGACCCGGATATGGACGGAGCCGGACGGCGCCGTGTGGAGCAGGAGCACCAAAGTCGCCGGCGTCATCTGGGTCGCGGGCGTCTGTCTGCGCCTCGGTCTGTTCGGCATCGGTGTTCTGCTCGACGTGCACCAGGACTCCTCCGCCCTGTTGCTCGGCCTGGCGGCCACCCTGCTGGTCCGTTCCGGGCTGGTGGCCTGGCGGGCGCGGCCCTTGCAGCCATCGGCGTACGAGAGGAGTCCGGCGAACGGTGACGGCGTGGCGCGGGCCGGGCGGAAGGAGCGCGTGTGACGGACACCGCGTGGACACGCTGGCCCTCCCGCGAGGCCCTCTCCCGAGTGGGCGTGCACAAGGCCCGCCGCCTGCTCACCCGGGTGTCGCGCGCCATCGCCCTCGCCGTGATCGTCGCGACGACGCTCATGAACGCGGAGCTGCACGGTTGGGCCCTCGCCGGAGGAATCGCGGGAATCGTGCTGTGCGGGTTCCTCGCCTGGGGGTTCTGGCGGACCACGCTGGAGCATCGCCTGCTGCCGTCTCTGGGGCTGCTCGCTCTGCTGCTGACGACCGCGGCGGTGGGGCAGGGTGTGGGCATCCGGATTCCGGCGCTCGTCCTGTGGTGCGGGTGTGCCGTCAGCGCCATCGAACGGCTGCCGCTCGCGGCGGCGCTGCCCGCCGCCGCGGTGGCGCTGAGCGCGTACGCGGCGGTCAACGACGACGTCTGGCTGACCACCGCGGCCACCACCGTGGGGCTGGCTCTCGCGGGGTATGTGCTGCGTCTCGACGCGGAGGCGCGAGGGAGCGCGCAGCGGCTGCTGACGCAGGAGCGCGCGGCCCGGGCTGCCGAGACGGAGTCGGCGGCGCTCGCGGAGCGCGCGAGGATCGCGCGGGAGATCCACGACGTGCTGGCGCACAGTCTCTCGGCACAGCTCGTCCATCTGGAGGCGGCGCGGCTGCTCATCGAGAGGGGGGCGGACCGGGAGACGATCCTCGAACGGGTCGTGGCGGCACGGGGAATGGCCCGTGACGGGCTCGCGGAGACCCGGCAGGCACTCTCCGCGCTCCGGGGCGAGATGTCTCCACTGGAGGACTTCCTCGGCGAACTCGTCACGGCCACCGACGGCGCCGATGTCACCGTGACGGGTGAGCGTCAGCCGCTTCCGGCGGAGGCCTCCCAGGCGGTGCGCAGAGTGGCGCAGGAGGCGCTGACGAACGTGCGCAAGCACGCTCCGGGCGCCATGATCCACATCCGGTTGGACTACGGCCGGCACGAAGTGACGCTGGACGTACGGGACTCGGGGGGAAAGCCGGGCGAACTCAGGGGGTCGGGCGGCGGGTACGGTCTGCTGGGCATGCGCGAGCGTGCCGAGCTGCTGGGCGGCTCACTGGATGCCGGGCCGGGCGAGGAGGGGTTCGTGGTGACGTTGAAGGTGCCGGTATGACCGAGCGGGAGGAAGGCAGGAAGCCGGCGCGCGTTGTGGTCGCGGACGATCAGACGGTCGTGCGCGAGGGCATCGTGATGCTGCTGGGACTGCTGCCGGGGATCGAGGTCGTCGGAGCGGCCGGTGACGGGGACGAGGCGGTGGAGCGGGTGGCCGAGCTTGCTCCGGACGTCGTGCTGATGGACCTGCGCATGCCCCGCTGCGACGGGGTCGAGGCGACCCGGCGCATCCGTGCCGAGTACCCCGGGACACAGGTCGTCGTGCTCACGACGTTCGCGGACGACGAGTCGCTGTTTCCCGCACTCCGAGCCGGGGCCCGCGGCTATCTGACCAAGGACGCGGGAGGCGACGAGATCGTGCGGGCTGTGGAAAGCGTGCTCTCCGGGGACGCGGGGCTCTCGCCGAGCATCCAGCGGCGGCTGCTGGAGCGGCTGTCGGAACCCGAACCCGAGCCCGGTCCGCCGGCGGAGGCGCCGGACGGCCTCACCTCGCGCGAGGCCGAGGTGCTCCTGCTGATCGCCGAGGGCCTCAGCAACCAGGAGATCGCCCGCAGACTGCATGTGTCCACGGCCACCGTGAAGACGCACATCAACAATCTCTTCGCCAAGACCGGTCTCAAGGACCGTGCTCAAGCGGTCCGTTACGCCTACGGGAAGGGTCTCGTACGGCCACCGGCGGGATGAAGTCACCTGATGGGGTGAAGAGCGCGAAGAGAAGAGTCCGGGATCTTCCCGATCTGCCCATCCTTGAGCACGCGGCCGAAACGGGTCGCGGACAAGGAGAGTTCGGTGGACAAGCACGACGGCGGCGGCAATGGGGAGGTCCGGTTCGACGACCCCTGGTACGACGCGCTCGCTTCCGGCTGGGGTGAGTTGGACGGCACGGGCGCGCTCGCTCCCGCCGTGCCGGCCGCCCGCTCGGAGCACGACGGACGGACGGGCGGGGCGGCCGACGTCTATCTGGAGGTGCAGCGCAGTGCCGCCTTCCAGGAAGTGCGCGGCCGGTACCGCAGGTTCGTGATTCCGGCCGGCGCCGCCTTCTTCACCTGGTACGTGGGATATGTGGTGACCGCGACGACGGCGCCGGGATTCATGGCGCGGCCCGTCGTCGGTGTGGTGAACGTGGCCCTGCTCGCGGGGCTCGGGCAGTTCCTCACGACGTTCCTGCTCACGTGGGCGTACGCACGGCACGCGCGGCTGCGCAGAGACCGGGCCGCGCTGGATCTGCGCTGGGACACCCAGGAGCTGACGCGGAACGCCAGAGGTGGTGAGCGGTGAGCGGCAACCATCAGACGCTGGCGCTGCTGCTGTTCAGCGCGTTTGTCGCGGTGACGCTGGCGATCACGACGTGGGTGAGTCGCAACCGGCATGGTTCGGCTGAGGAGTTCTATGTCGGCGGGCGGTTGTTCTCGCCGATGGAGAATGGTTTTGCCATTTCCGGGGACTACATGTCGGCCGCTTCCTTCCTCGGTGTGACGGGACTCATCGCGCTGTACGGCTACGACGGGTTGCTGTACGTCGTGGGATTTCTGGTCGCCTGGCTGGTCGTTCTGTTCCTGGTCGCCGAACTGGTGCGCAACTGCGGGCGGTTCACGCTCGCCGATGTCGTCGCGGCTCGAATGGACGAGCGTCCGGTGCGGATCGCGGCCGGAACTTCTTCGGTGATGGTGTCCGTTCTCTATCTGGTGGCACAGATGGTGGGTGCGGGCAGCCTGGTCTCGCTCCTGCTGGGAGGCACGAGCGAGGCGGCGCGCAACTGGACGGTGATCGGTGTCGGCGCGCTCATGGTGATCTATGTGTCTATGGGAGGGATGCGGGCGACCACCTGGATCCAGATCGTCAAGGCCGTTCTGCTGCTGAGCGGGGCCGCCGTGCTCACCGTGATGGTCCTGATGCGGTTCCACGGGGACGTCAACGAACTGCTGCGTTCGGCTGCGGGGCGCAGCGGCCACGGCAAGGCGTTCCTCGCACCGGGGTTGAGGTACGGCGGTGACTGGACCTCGCGTTTCGACTTCATGAGCCTCGGGCTCGCGCTGGTGCTCGGTACCGCCGGACTGCCGCACATCCTGTCGCGCTTCTACACCGTGCCGACGGCGCGCGCCGCCCGGCGCTCGGTGGTCTGGTCGATCGGGCTCATCGGCGGCTTCTACCTGATGACGATCGTGCTGGGCTTCGGCGCGGCCGCCATCGTCGGTCCGGAGGCGGTGCGCGGATCGAACGCCGCGGGGAACACCGCGGTCCCGTTGCTCGCCCTCGACCTGGGCGGTGGCGTCAACTCAACAGGGGGAACAGTCCTGTTCGCGATCGTCGCCGCCATCGCCTTCGCCACCATTCTCGCGGTCGTCGCCGGAATCACCCTCGCGTCCTCGGCCGCCGTGGCCCACGACCTGTACGCCTCGATGCGTCGCCGCCACGCGAAGCCGCACAGTGAGGTCGCCGTGGCGCGTACAGCGTCGGTCGGCATCGGAGTGATCGCCATCGCGCTGGGCCTCCTCGCCCGCGATCTCAACGTGGCCTTCCTCGTGGGCCTCGCCTTCGCGGTCGCCGCGTCCGCGAACCTGCCGGTACTGCTGTACTCCCTGTTCTGGAGATCCTTCACGACGCGGGGTGCCGTATGGGCCGTATACGGCGGCCTGGGTCCGGCGCTGTTGCTCGTGCTGCTGTCGCCGGTGGTGTCGGGGAGCCCCGAATCGCTGTTCCCGGGCGTGGACTTCCAGTACTTCCCGCTCCAGAACCCGGGCCTGGTCTCGATTCCTCTCGGCTTTGTCGCGGGCTGGCTCGGCACCGTGACCTCGGCGGAGCCGCCGGACGAGGCCAAGCACGCCGAGATCGAGGTCCGCGCGCTCACGGGCGCCGGGGCCGTCTGAGGGCGTCCTGAGGGGCGTAGACGGCCACCTTGGACCATTGCAGGCGTGGGCATCTGGCGCCGATGCCGCCGTTCCGGACACGGGCCCCGCACGGGCCCGTGCGGGGCCCGTGTCGGCGTGCGACGCAGCGGACGCGCACGCCACGGACGTACGGGAAAGGGTCGCGTGAGCCATCGGCGTACGAGCCATGGCCGTACGCCGATGGCCGTACGAGCAAGGACCGGGTGCGGCACGGGGCTACGGGTTCAAGGGGCCACCCACGCGTAGCGGTGTTCCGGGCGTCCCGTGTCGCCGTACTTGAGCGACAGGCGCAATCGTCCCGCCTGTTCCAGGTGGCGCAGATAGCGCTGGGCGGTGGAGCGGCTGAGGCCGGTCTCGGCGGCCACCTCGTGGGCCGACAGCGGGTGACTCGCGTGGTGCAGCACGTCGCAGATCAGGTCCGTCGTCGGCTCCGAGTGGCCGCTCGGCAGGCCGGGGGAGGACGGCGCGGGCCCGGTGCGCAGGGCGCCGAAGATCCGGTCGACCTGCTCCTGACCCGCCGCACCGCGACCGCCGACCCGGTCGACGGTGCGGCGCAGGGCGGCGTAGGAGTCGAGGCGGGTGCGCAGGGCCGTGAAGGTGAACGGCTTGACCAGGTAGTGCAGGGCGCCCAGGCGCATCGCGGCCTGCACGGTGGCCACATCACTGGCCGCGGTGATCATGATGACGTCGGTGCCGTGACCGTGTTCGCGCATCCGGTGGACGAGTTCGAGGCCGGTCCGGTCCGGCAGATAGTGGTCGAGCAGCACCAGGTCGACGGGCGCTCGTTCGACGGCGGCCAGCGCCTGGGCGGCACTGTGCGCGCGGGCGGCCACCCGGAATCCGGGAACCTTCCCCACGTACCTCGCGTTGATCTCGGCGACGCGGAAGTCGTCGTCCACGACCAGGACGTCAATCATCGGGCCTCTTTCCCTCAAGGCCTGGGCGAACGTTGCGCCCGTGTTTCGGCTCCGCTGTTGTAGCGCGAGCAAAAAGAGCACAACAGACTCTTGCGAGCAGAAGAATGCCTTGCGCCCAGAAGACTGATGCTGTGCCCCGCGCCACATCTACGGTCCCGGGCCATGAGCACAGACACCAGCCCCGCCATCGAGCTGCGGGGCGCGAGCAAGATCTTCAAGACCCCGTCGGGGGGTTTGCACACGGCCGTCAGGGAGCTTGACCTGACCGTCGGCCGGGGTGAGTTCGTGGCCGTCGTAGGACCCACCGGTTGCGGGAAGTCCACCACGCTGACCCTGGTCAGCGGTCTCGAGGAGCCCACCGAGGGCGAGGTCCTCGTCGCCGGGGAGCCGGTCGCCGGCGTCGGCGACAAGGTCGGCTTCGTCTTCCAGCAGGACGCCACCTTCCCCTGGCGTACGGTCCTGTCCAATGTGATGACCGGGCCCCGCTTCCGCGGCGTGCCCAAGGCGGAGGCGAAGATTCGGGCCCGGGAATGGCTCGCCCGGGTCGGGCTCACGGCCTTCGAGGACCGCTATCCGCACCAACTCTCCGGCGGTCAGCGCAAGCGCGTCGCCCTCGCCGCGACCTTCGTCAACGACCCCGAGATCCTGCTGATGGACGAGCCCTTCTCGGCGCTCGACGTGCAGACCCGGGCGCTGATGTCCGACGAACTGCTCGAACTGTGGGAAGGCACGGGCGCCTCGGTCGTCTTCGTCACCCACGACCTGGAGGAGTCCATCGCGCTCGCCGACAAGGTCGTCGTGATGACCGCGGGCCCGGCCACCGTGAAGCAGGTCTTCGACATCGATCTGCCGCGCCCTCGCAAGGTCGAATCGGTACGCCTGGAGCCGCGGTTCATCGAGATCTACCGCGAGATCTGGGAATCCCTCGGCGAAGAGGTCCGCATCACCCGCGAGAGGGGTGCCGCTCATGTCGCCTGAGGTTCTCGGCCCCCCGGTCGTCGACACGGCCAAGATCCCGGGCCGGGCGCACACCCGCGCCCGTGCCGCCCGCAAGCGCAAGATCGTGGTGGGCGCCGCCCGGGTGCTGCTCCTGGTCGCCGTGCTCGGTCTGTGGGAGGTGCTCTCGCGGGCCGAGGTCATCGACCCGTTCAACTTCTCGATGCCCTCGAAGATCTGGGAACAGATCCACACCTGGGTGATGCACGGGACCGCACTCGGCTCTCTGGGCGAGCAGATCTGGTACACGCTTCACGAGGCGCTGCTCGGCTGGGTCATCGGAGTGGTCGCCGGCGTGATCTTCGGTATCGCGCTGGGGCGGATCGCCTTGCTCGCCGACATCCTTGGTCCATACATCAAGGTGCTCAACTCCATACCGAGGATCGTCCTTGCACCCATCTTCGTGATCTGGTTCGGGCTCGGACCTGCCTCCAAGGTCGCCTCCGCCGTGGTGCTCGTCTTCTTCCCGGTGTTCTTCAACGCCTTCCAGGGCGCCCGGGAGGTCGACCGCAACCTGGTGGCCAACGCCCGGATCCTCGGCGCGAGCGATCGCCGGGTGACCCTTCAGGTGGTCATCCCGTCCGCCACCTCGTGGATCTTCACCAGCCTTCATGTCAGTTTCGGCTTCGCGCTCATCGGCGCGATCGTCGGCGAGTACATCGGTGCCACCAAGGGCATCGGCCTGCTCGTCGCGCAGTCGCAGGGCACCTTCAACGCGGCCGGTGTGTACGCCGCGATGGTCATCCTCGCCGTCGTCGCCCTGCTCGCCGAAGGGCTGCTGACCTTCGCCGAACGACGCATCTTCCGCTGGAAGCCGTCGGAGTCCGACCGCTGATCCCTCCCGCGCGCAGGCACGAATCCCTCCGTACGCAGGCAACGAACCCGCGATCACGCGGGCGTGAAGCAGCCGCACGCGGGCGCGAAGCAGCCCCGAGCACGCGGGCGTGAAGCCGCGAGCACCCGCAGGCATGAACCCGCGAGCGCGCACGAACCCGCCGTACGCAGTCATGACTCCGTCGTACGCACGGACGAACCCGCTCCCCGGCGCGCTCACGGCCCCGCCGATACGAACGCACTTGCTCCTTCCTCCACTCACAAGGACGTGAACCACCATGCGCAAGACCGCCAGATACTCCGCACTGGCAGCCGCCGGTCTGCTCGCTCTCACCTCGCTCACCGCCTGCGCCAATGACGCGGCGAGCACGACGGCCGACTCCGGCGGCGGTGGCAAGGGGGAGCACGTCAAGATCATGGTCGGTGGCCTGGACAAGGTCATCTACCTGCCGGCGATGCTCACGCAGCGGCTCGGCTACTTCCAGGACGAGGGCCTGGATGTCGAACTCCTCAGCGAGCCCGCGGGTGTCCAGGCCGAGACCGCCCTTGTGTCGGGACAGGTGCAGGGCGCCGTCGGTTTCTACGACCACACGCTCGACCTGCAGACCAAGGGCAAGGCCGTCGAGTCCGTCGTGCAGTTCTCGCACGCCCCGGGTGAGGTCGAGATCGTCTCGAACAAGCGGGCGGGCGACATCACTTCACCCAAGGACTTCAAGGGAAGGAAGCTCGGCATCACGGGCCTCGGCTCGTCGACCGACTTCCTCACGAAGTACCTCGCGGTCAAGAACGGTGTGCGGGTCAGCGAGTTCACGCCGGTCGCCGTCGGCGCCGGACCGACCTTCATCTCGGCGCTCCAGCAGGGTGCCATCGACGGCGGCATGACGACGGACCCCACCGTCGCCACGGTCATGGAGAAGAAGCTCGGCAAGGTGCTCATCGACATGCGGACGCCCAAGGGCTCGCAGGAGGCGCTCGGCGGGCCATACCCCTCGTCCAGCCTCTACATGCAGACGGACTGGGTCAACGGTCACAAGGAGACGGTCCAGAAGCTGGCGAACGCGTTCGTGAAGACCCTTACGTGGATGTCCACCCACAGCGCCTCCGACATCGCCGCCAAGATGCCCGCCGACTACTCCCAGGGCAACAAGACGCTGTACGCCGGGGCGATCAAGAGCACGCTGCCGATGTTCACCGACGACGGCGTGATGCCGGAGAACGGTCCCGAGACCGTGGAGAAGGTCCTCAAGGCGTTCAACCCCAACATCAAGAACGCCGATGTCGACCTGAGCAGGACGTACACCACGGAGTTCGTCAAGAAGGCCACCGGCTGACCCTGCCCAGCGACCACGCGCCGAGCTGTCCCGGCGTGTGCACGACTGTTCCGTCGCGCGTACGACAGGGCACACCCCGGCGTGGTAAGCGCGACCCGTGGGACCCCCCCCCCCCCCCGCGGAACAGGCC
>NZ_JBHWVI010000216.1:0-15011 GCF_042737005.1 Streptomyces sp. NPDC060027 | reverse complement strand
CGGTGGTCGTCGACGACGCCGCCGCGTCCAAGCTGAAGCTCGGGGACTACTTCCGCCACACGTTCGCCGCCAAGCCGGACTGGCAGGGCATCTAGGACAGACCCCGGCGCCTTTTCCGGTCACCAGGCCCACGCCGGGCCGCACGGATCGTGCCCGGTGCCGCGGATCACGCCCTGCCGCACCGGCCGCACGGATCGCGCCGGGGCTTCGCGGATCGCGCCTGACCGCACCGGCCGCACGGACCGTGCCGGTGCTTCGCGGCTCACGCCTGGCTGCACCGGCCGCACGGACCGTGCCGGGGCTTCACGGATCACGCCCGGGCGCACGGATCGTGCCCGGCTTCGCGGATCGCGTCCAAGCCGCACGGATCGTGCCCGGGCTTCGCGGTCCGGCGCCGCGGGCGTGTCCCCGAGCGGTGAACGCATGGATGCCGGGCCTCCCTGGGGAGGCCCGGCATTCGTGCGTGTGGCCCGAGGGGCGGTCCGCTACTCCCCCGCGATGACCTCCGCCGCCGCCTGGCCGCACACCCGCGCGGCGCCGTGGGTGGCGATGTGCAGGGCACCCCGGGGCGCCGACTGGGGAACGCCCATCTCGACCACCACGGTGTCGGGGCGGGACGCGAGAAGCGTGTCGAGGGCCGCCGCCATCCAGGGATGGCGGTGTTCGTCACGGACGACCGCGACGAGGGGCCGCGCACCCGCGGCGGCGAGGGCCGAGGAGCCCGCGTCCTCGCCGGTGAAGCCGCCGTTCTCGGTGCCGGGAAGCAGCCGGGCCAGCTCGGCGGCCACACCCCAGGGGGTCTCGTCACCGACGGCGATGTTCGCGACCGGGGTGAGCACGGCGACGAAGGGGGCGCCGGTGAGCGGGGTGTACGACGCCGAGCGGGTCACGGTGAGCGCGCGCCGGGCCGCGACCAGGCCGACATCGACGGCTCCGCCCGTACCGTTCGAGTCAGCCGTACTGTTCGAGTCACCCGTACCGAGCGAGCCGCCCGAGTCGTTCGAAGCATTCGAACCGCCCGTGCCGTTCGGGCCGCCCGTGGCGTTCGAAACGTTCGAACCGTTCAAGCCATTTGTGTGGTGCGCGCCGGGGACGGTGCCGCTCCCGCCGGTCACCACGGCGCGCGGCGCGGCCGCGGCGGTTCCGGCCGCGGTCCCGGACGCCGAGGCGGAGGCGGCCGTCGCGGAGGCGGCCGTCGCGGTCCTGGACATGGCGGAGGCCGCGGCCGTCCACTCGGCCAGCGCCCGCACCCGGTTCGCCGCGTCCGCGAGGCGTTCCTCGGAGAGTTCGCCGGCACGGACGGCGGAGACCAGGGCATCGCGGAGGCGGCGCACGGTGTCGTCGTCCGCCAGTCCGCCGCCGACGCAGATGGCGTCGGCTCCGGCCGCGATGGCCAGCACGCTGCCCCGCTCGATGCCGTACGTCGCGGAGATGGCCTGCATCTCCATGCCGTCGGTGACGATGAGGCCGTCGTAGCCGAGTTCCTCGCGCAGCAGGCCCGTGAGGATGCGGCGCGAGAGGGTGGCCGGGCGGTCCGGGTCCAGGGCCGGGACGAGGATGTGCGCGCTCATCACGGCACGGCTGCCCGCGGCGATCGCGGCCCGGAACGGGACGAACTCGCGCGACTGGAGGACCGACAGGTCCGCGTCGATGCGGGGCAGGGCGTGGTGGGAGTCCACCGCGGTGTCCCCGTGGCCCGGGAAGTGCTTGGTGCAGGCGGCGACGCCGGCGGCCTGGAGGCCGGTGACGTAGGCGGCCGTGTGCCGGGCCACCAGGTCGGTGTCGGCGCCGAAGGACCGTACGCCGATGACCGGGTTGGAGGGGTTGGAGTTCACGTCGGCGGACGGCGCCCAGTTGAGGTTCACTCCGCACGCGGCCAGCCGGCGGCCGAGTTCGCGGGCGACGTCCTCGGTGAGCGACACGTCGTCGACTGCGCCCAGCGCGTGGTTGCCCGGGAAGGACGAACCGGTGCGCACCTCCAGGCGGGTGACGTCGCCGCCCTCCTCGTCGATGGCGACGAGGACGTCGTCGCGTTCGGCGCGCAACTGGGCGGTCAGGGCGGCCAGTTGATCGGGCGAGGCGATGTTGCGGCCGAACAGGCCGACGGAGGCGAGGCCTTCACCGAGGCGGCGGAGCAGCCAGTCCGGCGCCGTGGTCCCGGTGAATCCGGGCTGGAGCACGGTGAGGGCGTCGCGCGTCAGGCCATCCTTTGAATTGGACGCAGTGGTACCACTGGCGAATGTCGTCATCGGGAGGCGTTATCCCTTCACGGCGCCCGCGGTCAGACCCGCGGCCATCTTGCGCTGGACAAGGAGGAACAGGACGACGATCGGCACGGCCATCATGGTGGATCCGGCCATCATCGGGGCGTACTCGGTGCCGTGCTTGGTGGTGAAATTGCCGAGCCAGACGGTGGCGGTCTGGTTCTTCTGACTCATCAGCATCAGGGCGTAGAGGTATTCGTTCCACGCCTGGATGAAGGCGTAGACGGACGTCGCGACCATGCCGGGAGCCAGCAGCGGGAAGACCACGCGGATGAAGGCGCCCGTGCGGCTGCACCCGTCGACCATCGCCGCCTCCTCCAGCTCCTTCGGGATGTTGACGATGAAGCCGCGCAGCGTCCACACCGTGAAGGGGAGGATGAAGGTCAGATACGTGATGATCAGACCGGAGAGCTTGTCGTACTGGTCGAGGTCGTTCAGCAGCAGGAAGACCGGGATGATCATGGCGACCAGCGGGACCATCTGGACCGCGAGAATGCCGACGATCACGACCTTGCGGCCGCGGAAGGCGAAGCGGGAGATGGCCAGCGCGGCCAGCATCCCCACCACGATGCCGATCACGACCACGGCGAGCGACACGACGAGACTGCGGCCCACCGGGCCCCAGAAGTCGGCGATGTCCAGCGCGCGGCGGAAGTTGTCGAGCGTCAGACCCGTGGGGAACAGGCTCGGGTCGGGGTCGATGGCGTCCTTGGCCGGCTTGAAGGCCGTGTTGAACATCCAGTAGACGGGGAAGCCCGCGGTGAGGAAGACCAGCAGCCCGAGCAGGTTCCAGCCGAGCTTGGACTTGCGGGGCCCGGAGGACTTGCGGGGCCCGGAGGACTTCCGCCCCGCGGCGGACGCGCGCCCGGGCGTGGCGACGGCGCTCATTCGACCTCTCCGATCTTCAGCATCTGACGCATGTACACGGCGACCACGCCCAGGAGCAGCAGCACGGTCAGCAGGGCGATCGCCGATCCCTGCGCGTAGTCGTTGACGACGAAGGCGCGGTCGTACGAGTACGTGGTGAGCAGTTGGAACTCGGCCTCGGGGTGTCCGTTGCGCATGACGAAGACCTGCGGGAAGACACCCATGTCCCAGATGACGGAGAGGGTCGTGAGCATCACGATGATCGGCTTGAGGATCGGCACCGTCACATAGCGGAAGACGCCCCAGGCGCCCGCGCCGTCGAGCCGTGCGGCCTCCTCCAGCTCCGCGGGCACCTGAGTGAGTCCCGCGCTGAGCGTGATGACGACGAACGGCACCGCGCCCCAGACGACCAGGAGCATGATCACGGCCAGGCCCTGCGGGCCGCTCGCGAACCAGTTGTGGCCGATCATGTCGACGCCGGGGAGCTTGCTGAGCAGCGCGTTGAGGACGCCGTAGTCGGAGTCGAAGAGCCACTTGAAGACCGTGGTGGCCACGATGATGGGCATGCCCCAGCTGGCCACCAGCACGATGTTGATGAGCGTCTTCACCCAGCCCGAGACCCGCTGGAGGAGCAGCGCGATCAGCATGCCGATGACCATCGTGAAGACGACGGCCCCGCCGGCGAACACGATCGTCCGGATGACCACCGCCCAGAACTCGCCGTCCCCGAGCACCTTCGAGAAGTTGTCGAAGCCGACCGACTCGGCCGGCTGGAAGCCCCAGAGCTGGGACTGCCCGAACTTCTGGAAGGAGAGCGTGACCAGGCGCACCAGCGGATAGCCGAGGACCAGCGCGAGGATCAGCAGGCACGGGGCGAGCAGGGCCCAGGGGGCCGCCGTGGTGCCCGAGGTCCGCTTGACGCGTGGCGCCTCGGGGACGGCCGGTGGCGGTGCCTGCCGCGGAGGCGGCACCTTGGCGGGGGTGGTCGTGTCTGCGGCACTCATCGCGCGCTCCTCAGCGGTCCCTCAGGTCGTACGAAAGCGAAGGCCCGCACGGCCGGGCGCCGCGGGGACGAGCCCCGGGCCGGGCCGTACGGGAGGCAGGGCCCCGTCCCTCCGTGAAGGAGGACCGACGGGGCCCCGCACTCAGGTCACTTGGTGTTGATGACCTTGTCGATCTTGGCGTCCGCTTCCTTCGCGGCGTCCTCGACCGACTTCTTGCCGGTGCCGATGCTCTGCAGCATGGTCTGCAGGACCTGGGCCTTCTCGACCTGGCCCCAGCCCGGCGCCATCGGGACGAACCAGTTGGACTCGGCCGCGGTGGCCGGGACGACCGTCGCCGGGTCGTTCTTCAGGGTCGCGAGGTCGGTCTTGTTGTTGGGCAGGTTGCCCTTGCCCATCAGGCCCTTCTGGCCCTTGGCGCCGGTGAACGCGTTGATCCACTCGGCGGCGACGGCCTGCGCCTTCGACTTCACCGGGACGGCGAGGTCGGAGCCGCCCAGGAAGACCGGGAGGTTCTTGCCGGACGGGCCGGGCATCACGAAGTTCTCGAGGTTGCCCTTGAGCTTGCCGGTCTTGTCGCTCTTCGGGTCCTCGGCGGTCGCGCCCTCCCAGGCGGCGCCGAAGATCATGCCGGACTTGCCCTGGCCGTAGACGATGTAGCGGTCGGACTCGTCCTTGGTCTTGTCGCCGTGCATGTACGCGTCGACGACGTTCTTGAACTCGGTGAGGCCCTTGACCGACTCCGGCGAGGAGAGGTTGGCCTTCCACTGGCCGCCCTCCTCCTTCGCGATGGAGCCGCCGGCGTCGTAGACGAAGGACATCGCCGCGTACCAGTCGCGGGTGGGCTGGTACCAGGCGCTGAACTTGTCACCCTGCTTCTTCTGGATCTTGTCCAGGGCGGAGGTGAGCTCCTTGTACGTCTTCGGCGGGGTCTTCACGCCGACGGACGCGGCGAGGTCCTTGCGCCAGTTGCCGACGCGGCCACCGGCGTAGTACGGCACGCCGTAGGTCTTGCCGTCGTAGGTCACGGAGGCCTTGAGGCCGTCCAGCCAGGCGTCCGCGTTCTCGAACTTGGCCGTGTCCAGGGGAGCGAAGGCGCCCTTGACCATGTAGCCGAGCATCTCGGTGTTGCCCATCTCGACCACGTCGGGCGCCTTGTCGGTGGCGAGGACGGCGTCGAGCTTGGTGTTCTTGTCCGGCCAACCGTAGTACTCGTGGTTGATCTTGATGCCGGGGTGCTTCGCCTTGATCGCCGCATCGGCCGCCTTGACCAGCTCGGGCCAGTTGTTCTGCGCGTCGACCGTGAGCCAGACGGTCAGCTCCTTCGCGTCCGCGCCCTTGTCCGACCCCCCGGACTTGTCGTCGTTCCCGCACGCCGCGATGGAGAACATCATGCCCGCGATACCGATCGCGGCTATCAGCTTGCGCTTCACGCCACCCTCCTCAGGGATGCCACAAACCCCCCTGCTCCCCGCGGTGACATAACGCCGTGTACCGCCCGTGGGGCCGGGACTGGACCAATGGTGTAGACCAGTACGGGGAGCTTGGCCTAGACCTAGAGGGGTGTCAAGGGTGCGTAAGCCCGTCCAGTCGTCCGTTATGGGACCTACATATGCAAGGACCTTTAAGTAGGTAAGCGGCATAAACAGCAGGCCTGTTCACGGCCCGCGGAGGGGCCGCCCACGGAGTCGCCCGCACGGCCGTCTGCGCGCGATGGACTAGACCAACGAGTACGCCGACGGTATATAGAGGGGATCACGGAGCGTGCGGGGGACACTCGCACGTCAAGCCGTGCCACGATGTGAGCCGTGGCCGACGGTAGGTCGGTCGCTTCGGCATCCGGAGCCGGGAAGGCAGAGCATGAGCACCGACGTCAGCAGTGCGGAGAACGAGGGTGGGGCGCCCATCCGTACCGCGCGCGTGCCCAAGTACTACCGCCTCAAGAAGCACCTGCTCGACATGACGGAGACACTGCCGCCCGGTACGCCGGTACCGCCCGAGCGGACCCTCGCCGCCGAGTTCGACACCTCGCGCACCACGGTGCGGCAGGCCCTTCAGGAGCTGGTCGTCGAGGGCCGCCTCGAACGCATCCAGGGCAAGGGCACCTTCGTCGCCAAACCGAAGGTCTCCCAGGCGCTCCAACTGACCTCGTACACCGAGGACATGCGCGCCCAGGGCCTCGAACCCACCTCGCAGCTGCTGGACATCGGCTACATCACCGCGGACGAGACCCTCGCCGGCCTGCTCGACATCTCGGCCGGCGGCCGGGTGCTGCGCATCGAGCGGCTGCGCCTCGCGAGCGGCGAGCCGATGGCCATCGAGACGACCCACCTCTCCGCCAAGCGCTTCCCCGCCCTGCGCAGGTCGCTCGTCAAGTACACCTCTCTCTACACCGCGCTCGCCGAGGTCTACGACGTCCATCTCGCCGAGGCCGAGGAGACCATCGAGACCTCGCTGGCGACCCCGCGCGAGGCCGGGCTGCTCGGCACCGATGTGGGCCTGCCCATGCTGATGCTCTCCCGCCACTCGATCGACCGGCAGGGCGAGCCGGTGGAGTGGGTGCGGTCGGTGTACCGGGGAGACCGGTACAAGTTCGTCGCCCGCCTCAAGCGTCCGCAGGACTGATCCACGCGGGGTGGCGCGCAGGCCCGGACGGGCCGTCAGGACCCTTACCCCTCCGAGGGGTTCCGCTCCTGATGAGGGGCCCCGCGCCCACCCTCACGAACCCTCCACACCCGCCGTCCGGCGGGGGTTTGAACTGCACTCGATCTAGCGAAGAACGAGCGCTCATGAGCGTTCATGAGTGAGTGGCCTCTACGGTCTGGCTTGTGAATCTGACCGAGTGGGCGAAGGCCCAGGGCGTCCATCCGCAGACAGCGCGCCGCTGGTTTCGTGATGGAACGCTGCCGGTACCTGCGGAGCGGGTGGGCCCGCGCACGATCCTGGTGAATATCGAGGCCAACCAGGTCGCTGATGTCGTCGGGGGCGTGGGCCTGTACGCGCGGGTCTCCTCCCAGGACCAGAAGGCTGACCTGGTGCGGCAGACCGCGCGGCTCGTGGAGTGGGCGGCGAAGGCCGGGCACCGGGTGGTGCGGACCGAGTCGGAGATCGCCTCGGGCATGAACGGCGGTCGGGTGAAGGTCCGCCGACTGCTGGCCGACCCGGCCGTGACCACGGTGGTCGTCGAGCACAAGGACCGCCTCGGGCGGATGAACACCGAGCTCGTCGAGGCAGCACTGGCCGCGCATGGCCGTCGCCTCGTCATCCTTGACGACGGCGAGGTCGAAGATGACCTGGTCCGCGACATGACCGAGGTCTTGACCTCGTTCTGTGCCCGCTTGTATGGGCGCCGCTCCGCGAGGAACCGTGCGCAGAAAGCGCTTGAGGCGGCCGCGAAGTGAGCGAGCGGAAGAAGCCGTTGCGTGCGGTCCGGGGCCCGTTCGTGGTCCAGGACCGTACGGGCGTCGCGATCCGCGACCGCCTCAAAGACCTCACCCCAAAGGACGACGAGGTTCTGCGTCTCGTCGGTGCCCACATGGGCGGCCTCGCCACCGCCGACCTGGCCCTGTACTCGCGGGCCGGCTTCGAGCGCACCAGCCGGACCTGGGCCACCCGCAAGCAGGAGCTGACTGCCAGGTCGTCGTCCCGCTGGGCCGGTGCCGTCACGAAGGGCACCCACGACCAGTACGCCCTGGCCCGGAGTGGCCAGCTCGCGTACCGGGACAAGCTCGCCGACGGCATCCGCGTGCTTATGCACCGCTTGTCCCTCCCGGTCGGGGCGAAGGGCGCCAGGGGCAGGCCGGGCGGCTACCGCTCGCAGGCGGAGTGGTTCCACAAATCCCGCCGGCTCCACATCCTCAAGGCCCGTCTCGCGGCCGTTCAGGAGGACATCGCGACCGGGCGGGTGCACGTCGTGCGCGGCGGGAAGCGCCTCGCGAACAACCGGCACAACCTGGCCGCCGCCGGCCTCACCGAGACCGGATGGCGGGAACGCTGGGAGGCCGCCCGCTGGTTCTTGAGCGCGGACGGCGAGTCGGGGAAGCGGTTCGGGAACGAAACGATCCGCGTCACCCCGGACGGCGAGGTCTCGGTCAAGCTGCCCAAGCCGCTGGAGTACCTGGCCAACAGCCCGCACGGCCGGTACGTCCTGACCAGCCGCGTCGCCTTCCAATACCGGGGCGCGGAGTGGGCCGACCGTGTCGCCGGGAACCGGGCGATCGCGTACGAGATTCACTACGACGTGGCCAGGGGCCGCTGGTATCTGACCGCCTCGTGGAAGCGCCCCGCCGTGCAGGCCATCGGGTTGGAGGCGGCGCGGGCAGGCGGGCTGATCGGTGTGGACACCAACGCCGACCACTTCTCCGCCTACCGCCTCGACCAGCACGGCAACCCGGTCGGCGACCCGCAGCAATTCTGGTACGGCCTGACCGGCAGCGCGGACCACCGCGACGCGCAGCTGCGGCACGCGCTCAGCCAGTTGCTGCGCTGGGCCACCCGGATCGGCGTCACCGCGATCGCTGTCGAAGACCTCGACTTCTCCGACGGGAAGACCCGCGAGAGGTTTGGCCGCAAGCGGTTCCGGCAACTCATCCACGGCATCCCCACCGGCAAGGTCAAGGCCCGGCTGGTGAATATGGCCGCCGAGCACGGCCTCTCCCTGGTCGCCGTCGACCCGGCGTACACCTCCAAGTGGGGCGCCGAGCACTGGAAAACCCCCCTGACCAGCAAGAAACGTGCGATGACCCGCCACGACGCGGCGGGCATCGCGATCGGAAGGCGCGCCCTCGGGCACCCGATCCGGCGACGGACGAAACCGCCCCGCACCCACCAGAGCGATGGTGGCGGGCATCGGAACGTCCAGGCCGAACCGGGCACCCAGGAGCGCGAGGGACTCGCCGGACACGGTACGGAACCAGCCCCCAGAGGGCGGCGACCGGCCGTGCGGTCAAAGCGGGGAACCAGCGTGTCCAACACCGTTCGGGACACGCGACTGAGCACCGGTCCTGGCAACAGGACTCACTACCGCTCAGTTCTTAGAAACGGTTCCCTAACGCGGAACCGTCGCCTAGATTGCCTGCGCGTTACCCAGGTGATCGATGAGGGGACGGAGCCGACCCATGTCAGACCTGCCCGAAGTGAAACCACCGGTGGTGACACCGGTCCGTGCGGTGATCGCCCTCTGTCTGCTCGCGCCCTTCGTCGCGATGCTGTGGGTCGGCTCCTACGCCAAGACCGACCCGGCCTTCATCGGCATCCCGTTCTTCTACTGGTACCAGATGCTGTGGGTGGTCCTCTCCACGGCGCTGACGGTGACCGCGTACCAGCTGTGGAAGCGTGACCAGCGGGCCCGCGCCTCCGCGAAGGGAGGTGCCGGAGCATGAACGACGGTGTGAACGGCGTCGCCCTCGGCGTCTTCGTCTTCTTCTTCCTGGCCGTCACGGTCCTGGGCTTCCTGGCCGCGCGCTGGCGCAGGGCCGACAACGAACACAGCCTCGACGAATGGGGCCTGGGCGGCCGGTCCTTCGGCACCTGGGTGACCTGGTTCCTGCTCGGCGGCGACCTCTACACGGCGTACACCTTCGTCGCCGTACCGGCGGCGGTCTACGCGGCGGGCGCGGCCGGCTTCTTCGCCGTGCCGTACACGATCCTGGTCTACCCGCTGATCTTCACCTTCCTGCCCCGCCTCTGGTCGGTCTCCCACAAGCACGGCTATGTGACGACCTCGGACTTCGTGCGCGGCCGCTTCGGCTCCAAGGGCCTGTCCCTCGCCGTGGCCGTCACCGGCATCCTGGCCACCATGCCGTACATCGCGCTCCAGCTGGTCGGCATCCAGGCCGTCCTCGACGTGATGGGGGTGGGCGGCGGCGAGAGCACCAACTGGTTCGTCAAGGACCTGCCGCTCCTCATCGCCTTCGGCGTGCTGGCCGCGTACACCTACTCCTCGGGTCTGCGGGCCCCCGCCCTGATCGCGTTCGTGAAGGACACCCTGATCTACATCGTGATCGCGGTGGCCATCATCTACATCCCGATCAAGCTGGGCGGCTTCGACGAGATCTTCAAGGCGGCGAGCGACAAGTACACGGCCGCGGGCGCCGGCGGGCTCGTCCCCGCCGAGGCGGGCCAGTGGACGTACGCCACCCTCGCGCTCGGCTCGGCGCTGGCGCTGTTCATGTATCCGCACTCGATCACCGCGACGCTGTCCAGCCGCAGCCGGGAGGTGATCCGGCGCAACACCACGATCCTGCCGCTGTACTCGCTGATGCTGGGCCTGCTCGCCCTGCTCGGGTTCATGGCGATCGCGGCCGGCGTGAAGGTGCAGAACGGGCAGCTCGCGATCCCCCAGCTCTTCGAGAACATGTTCCCGGACTGGTTCGCGGGCGTGGCCTTCGCCGCCATCGGCATCGGGGCACTCGTCCCGGCGGCCATCATGTCCATCGCGGCCGCGAACCTCTTCACCCGCAACATCTACAAGGACTTCATCAAGCCGGACGCGACCCCGCGGCAGGAGACCCAGGTCTCCAAGGTGGTCTCGCTCCTGGTGAAGGTGGGCGCGCTGGTCTTCGTCCTGACCATGGACAAGACCGTCGCGATCAACTTCCAGCTGCTCGGCGGCATCTGGATCCTGCAGACGTTCCCGGCGCTGGTCGGTGGCCTGTTCACCCGCTGGTTCCACCGCTGGGCGCTGCTCGGCGGCTGGGCGGTCGGCATGCTCTACGGCACGATCGCCGCCTACGGGGTGGCCTCCCCGACCCAGAAGCACTTCGGCGGCAGCTCGAAGGAGATCCCCGGCATCGGGGAGATCGGCTACATCGGCCTGACGGCGTTCCTCCTGAACGTGGCCGTGTCCGTCGTCCTCACCTTCGCCCTGCGGGCGTTCAAGGCCCCCGACGGCATCGACGAGACGTCGCCCGGGGACTACACGGCCGACGCGGGAGCCCCCGGGGTCGAGACGGAGCTCCCCCCGGCCACGGCGGGCGCGAGCCACTAGCCACTAGCCACAGGTCACTCACCACGGACGACGGGCCGCCGGGAGGGAATCCGGCGGCCCGTCGCCGGGTGCCGGAGGGTGCGGCGAGGCCCTCGTGAGCGGCCCGACGACATCCGGCCGCTCACCTACGAGTTGACGCTCCAGCACACTCCGTAGCGCTCTCCGACGCCGACCCGACACAACATGTGGGGGTACTCCCGGAGCCCGGCACAAGATGTATGCTCATGGTCGCTGTCGCCGCAGGGGAATCCGGTGCGAATCCGGAACTGTCCCGCAACGGTGTACTTGTGTGTGTTCGCGTACCCACGCGACCGCGCTCGCGTCAGTCCGAGGACCTGCCGACAGCGCGCCCCGGCCGTCCGGCCCGGGTGCCGACGACGTCCGGGCCTCGCGGAATGGGCCGGTGGACGCGGTGCGTGCTGCCCAGAAGCGCTCCCGTGTGCCCCGTGCCTCCCCGCAAGGCCCCGTGCCGAGCGAGGGAGAGTCCCACGTGACCATCGCGCCAGCCGATCCGGCTTCAGTGACCGCGCAGCAGGCCCCGGTGGAGACCGACGGTCCCGGAACCGCGCTGCTGCGGACCCTGACGGATCTCACCGCCGACCTCCCCGACGCCGACCCCGGCCGGGTCGCCGCCGCGGCGCTGCGCGGCCGGTCCGCCCGCGCCGACGAGGCCGAGCTGCGCGAACTGGCCACCGAGGCGGCCGCAGGGCTCATCTCCGAGGACCCCGCCTACTCCCGGCTGGCCGCCCGCCTGCTCACGATCAGCATCGCCGCGGAGGCCGCCTCCCAGGGCGTCACGACCTTCTCCGAGTCCGTCGCCGTCGGCCACCGCGAGGGCCTGATCGCCGACCGCACGGCCGCGTTCGTCCGGCTGCACACGGCCCGTCTCGACGCGCTGATCGACATCGAGGGCGACGACCGCTTCGGCTACTTCGGGCTGCGCACGCTGCACAGCCGCTATCTGCTCCGGCACCCGATCACCCGCAGCGTCGTCGAGACGCCGCAGCACTTCATGCTCCGGGTGGCCTCCGGCCTCGCCGAGGACGACACGGTCCGCTCGGTGGACGAAGTCGCCGCGCTCTACCGGCTCATGAGCCGCCTGGACTACCTCCCCTCCTCCCCCACGCTCTTCAACTCCGGTACGCGGCACCCGCAGATGTCGTCCTGCTACCTCCTCGACTCCCCGCTGGACGAGCTGGACTCCATCTACGACCGCTACCACCAGGTGGCACGCCTGTCGAAGCACGCGGGCGGCATCGGTCTGTCCTACTCCCGCATCCGTTCGCGCGGTTCGCTGATCCGCGGCACCAACGGGCACTCCAACGGCATCGTCCCGTTCCTCAAGACGCTCGACGCCTCGGTCGCCGCGGTGAACCAGGGCGGCCGGCGCAAGGGCGCGGCCGCGGTGTACCTGGAGACCTGGCACTCCGACATCGAGGAGTTCCTGGAGCTGCGCGACAACACCGGTGAGGACGCCCGGCGTACGCACAACCTGAACCTCGCGCACTGGATCCCGGACGAGTTCATGCGCCGGGTGAACGAGGACGGCGTCTGGTCGCTGTTCTCCCCCGCCGACGTGCCGGAACTGGTCGACCTGTGGGGCGACGAGTTCGACGCCGCGTACCGCAAGGCCGAGGAGGCGGGCCTCGCCAAGAAGACCATCCCGGCCCGCGACCTGTACGGACGCATGATGCGCACCCTCGCGCAGACCGGCAACGGCTGGATGACCTTCAAGGACGCCGCCAACCGCACCGCCAACCAGACGGCGGAGCCGGGTCACACCGTCCACTCCTCGAACCTGTGCACCGAGATCCTGGAGGTCACGGACGACGGGGAGACGGCGGTCTGCAACCTGGGCTCGGTCAACCTGGGCGCGTTCGTCGTCGGTGACGGCATCGACTGGGAGCGCCTCGACGAGACCGTCCGCACCGCGGTCACCTTCCTCGACCGTGTCGTGGACATCAACTTCTACCCGACCGAGCAGGCGGGCCGCTCCAACGCCAAGTGGCGTCCTGTCGGCCTCGGCGCGATGGGCCTCCAGGACGTCTTCTTCAAGCTGCGCCTGCCCTTCGACTCGCCCGAGGCCCGCGCCCTGTCCGCCCGGATCGCCGAGCGCATCATGCTCGCCTCCTACGAGGCCTCCGCGGACCTCGCCGAGCGCAACGGCCCGCTCCCCGCCTGGGAGAAGACCCGTACCGCCCGTGGCGTGCTGCACCCGGACCACTTCGACGTCGAGCTGAACTGGCCGGAGCGCTGGGCCGCCCTGCGGCAGCGGATCGCGGCGGTCGGCATGCGCAACTCGCTGCTCCTCGCCATCGCGCCGACCGCCACCATCGCGTCCATCGCGGGCGTGTACGAGTGCATCGAGCCGCAGGTGTCGAACCTGTTCAAGCGCGAGACGCTCTCCGGCGAGTTCCTCCAGGTCAACTCCTACCTGGTGGCCGAGCTGAAGAAGCTCGGCGTCTGGGACGCGCAGACCCGTGAGGCGCTGCGCGAGTCCAGCGGCTCGGTGCAGGGCTTCACCTGGGTCCCGCAGGACGTCCGCGACCTGTACCGGACGGCGTGGGAGATCCCGCAGCGCGGCCTGATCGACATGGCCGCCGCCCGGACCCCGTTCCTGGACCAGGCGCAGTCGCTGAACCTGTTCCTGGAGACGCCGACCATCGGCAAGCTCTCCTCGATGTACTCCTACGCCTGGAAGTCGGGTCTGAAGACCACGTACTACCTGCGGTCCCGTCCCGCGACGCGCATCGCCCGCGCGGCCCAGGCCCAGGCGCAGCCCGAGAAGACCATCCCCGTCCAGCAGGTCGCCGACCCCGACGCCGTCGCCTGCTCCCTGGAAAACCCCGAGTCCTGCGAGGCCTGCCAGTAATGAGCGACACGAACAACGAGAAGGCCGCCTCCGAGAAGAACCTGCTCGACCCGGGCTTCGAACTGACTCTCCGACCCATGCGCTACCCGGACTTCTACGAGCGCTACCGGGACGCGATCAAGAACACCTGGACCGTCGAGGAGGTCGACCTCCACTCGGACGTCGCCGACCTCGCGAAGCTGACGCCGGGTGAGCAGCACATGATCGGCCGGCTGGTCGCGTTCTTCGCGACGGGCGACTCGATCGTGGCGAACAACCTGGTGCTGACGCTGTACAAGCACATCAACTCCCCCGAGGCGCGGCTCTACCTGAGCCGTCAGCTCTTCGAGGAGGCGGTGCACGTCCAGTTCTATCTGACGCTGCTCGACACCTACCTGCCCGACCCCGAGGACCGCACCGCGGCCTTCGCGGCCGTGGAGAGCATCCCCTCCATCCGCGAGAAGGCGCAGTTCTGCTTCAAGTGGATGGACTCGGTGGAGAAGCTGGACCGGCTGGAGACGCAGGCCGACCGCCGCCGCTTCCTGCTGAACCTGATCTGCTTCGCCGCGTGCATCGAGGGGCTCTTCTTCTACGGGGCCTTCGCGTACGTCTACTGGTTCCGCAGCCGGGGTCTGCTGCACGGCCTGGCGACCGGCACCAACTGGGTGTTCCGCGACGAGACGATGCACATGAGCTTCGCCTTCGAGGTCGTCGACACCGTCCGCAAGGAGGAGCCGGAGCTCTTCGACGACCGGCTCCAGGAGCAGGTGACCGACATGCTGCGCGAGGCCGTCGAGGCCGAGCTGCAGTTCGGGCGCGACCTGTGCGGCGAGGGTCTGCCGGGCATGAACACCGACTCGATGCGGCAGTACCTGGAGTGCGTCGCCGACCAGCGCCTCCAGCGGCTGGGCTTCGCGCCGGTGTACGGCTCCGAGAACCCGTTCTCCTTCATGGAGCTCCAGGGCGTCCAGGAGCTGACCAACTTCTTCGAGCGCAGGCCGTCCGCGTACCAGGTCGCGGTGGAGGGCACGGTCGACCTC
>NZ_JBHWVI010000215.1:0-15081 GCF_042737005.1 Streptomyces sp. NPDC060027 | reverse complement strand
GCTCCGATGCGCGGCCTCACGGGCCGCGAAGCCCTGTCACTCCTCGACGGTCAGGCCTTTCCGGAGTCGCACGAGGGTGCGCGACAGCAGCCGGGAGACATGCATCTGGGAGATGCCGAGTTCGTCGCCGATCTCGGACTGGGTCATGTTCGCCACGAACCGCAGCGAGAGGATCTGCCGGTCGCGCTGCGGGAGTTCCGCGATCAGCGGCTTGAGGGACTCCACGAACTCGATGCCCTCGAGTCCGTTGTCCTCGTAGCCGATGCGGTCCGCGAGCGCGCCCTCGGAGTCGTCCTCCTCGGGCTGGGCGTCCAGCGAACTGGCCGTGTAGGCGTTCGACGCGGCCATGCCCTCGACGACCTCGTCGTTGCTGATGCCGAGGCGTTCCGCCAGCTCACCCACGGTGGGGGCGCGGTCCAGTTTCTGGGCGAGTTCGTCGCCGGCCTTGGCCAGGTCGAGCCGGAGCTCCTGAAGCCTGCGGGGTACCCGCACCGACCAGGAGGTGTCGCGGAAGAAGCGCTTGATCTCGCCGATGATCGTCGGCATCGCGAAGCTGGGGAACTCGACGCCGCGGCTCAGCTCGAACCGGTCGATCGCCTTGATCAGGCCGATCGTGCCGACCTGGATGATGTCCTCCATCGGCTCGCTGCGGGAGCGGAAGCGGGAGGCGGCGAACTTCACCAGCGCGAGGTTGAGTTCGACGAGTGTGTTGCGGACGTAGGCGTAGTCGTGCGTGCCCTCTTCGAGGGACTCGAGCCGCGCGAAGAGCGTCTTCGACAGGGCGCGTGCGTCCACCGGCCCCACCTTGTCGTACGGGGGGATCTCCGGCAGTCCGGCGAGTCCGTCGACTTCGTCGGTTCCGGCGTCGTCGACGTGCTCCGGGCGTTCCGGAGAAGGTGTCGACGTCGCCGTCTGGGTCTGCGATGCGTCGAGCCGGGGTGACATGGTGTCCTCCATCGTTCTCGGCATATGGCCGCCGATGCCGATACGTGCACTGCGGTGTGCGGCGCCTCCAAAGCCGGCCGTGTCGGATAGGTGTCTCTCCTAGCCCTACCCGCTTTCGTGAACTCGCCGCAAGTGCCTTCTGTGGTGAAATGTCCACTTCGGGGGGGTTGTTCGGGTGTCGGGTGACGTAGGGAAGGCGTAGTGTTCGAGTGCGTACATCGGTAGTAGCGACGCTCGGGAGAGAGACGGCATGGACCGCGGGACGGTCGGCAGCGCACAGTCTGGCCGGCTTCTTGTCGAGGTGCGGGAAGAGGGCACAAGTGCCGTCGTGACCCCCGCGGGTGAGCTCGATCACCACACGGCCGATTTGTTGCGTGAGCCACTCGAAGGGTGCCTCGAAAAGGGGTACGCACGGCTCGTCGTCGACTGTTCGCGCCTGGAGTTCTGTGACTCCACCGGACTCAATGTGCTGCTCGGTGCCCGGCTGAAGGCCGAGGCCGTGGGCGGCGGGGTCCATCTGGCCGCGATGCAGCCCGTGGTGGCCAGGGTCTTCGAGATCACCGGGGCGGAGGCCGTCTTCACTGTCCACGACACGCTCGAGGCGGCTCTGGCCGACTGATCCGGCGGGCCTTTGATCATGACGCCGTTATGTCCCAGTTGCCCCTGCGTGATCGACGCGTTACTCGCGTCACAGGTTCCGTGCCGAAAAAGTGGGTGTTCGGACGGTTCCGTCGGGCAGGAGACATCCTGGACGGGTCGGCGGCGCACGTGTCGGCAGCCGGCACGGCGCAAGTCGTTGATCCACAAGCGGCGAAAGCCGTTGATCCATCCGTACTGAGTACTGCGTACTGAGTCTTGAATCGTGAACCGGTGAATCGGTGAGGTGAAGCGCTGATGAGCACCACCCGGCCCTGCTCGCCGGGCGACCGCGGCCCGGAGTCGGGCGACGGCGGCGCTTCCGGGGTGTCCGCGGCAGGCGCGACACCCGTGGACGGCGGGGCGTCCGGCGACGCCGCCTCCCCGGACGGCGCGTCCCTCGCCCCCACCGGCCGCCAGGCCCGGAGACTGAGCTTCGAGGGCGAGAGCGGCGTCGTGCCGCTCGCCCGCGACTTCGCCCGCCAGGCGCTGTACGCGTGGGGCTGGCTGCCCGCCGCGAGCGCCGACCGGCGGGCGGCCGCCGAGGACGTCCTGCTGGTCGTCTCCGAGCTGGTCACCAACGCCTGTCTGCATGCCGAGGGCCCGGACGAACTCCGGATCTCCTGCGACAACAAGGTGCTGCGCATCGAGGTCTCCGACCGGGGCGCGGGCCAGCCCGCCCCGCGGACCCCGCACCGCGCCGGGCGCCCCGGCGGCCACGGCATGTTCATCGTGCAGCGGCTCTGTCTGGACTGGGGGGTCGTGCGGACCCCCGGTGTCGCGGGCAAGACCGTGTGGGCGGAGCTCGGGGCACCCGCCTAGGGGTGCCGTTCGGATCACCCTGGACCCTGGGTGGTCCGGACGACGGTGCCCGCTCTCCCTTCCCGCCGTCTTCGCCGTCCCCGGCCGCCCTGCCGAAGCGCCCCGTCGGGGGCCCGCCTTCGGTTACCCGCGGTTCGAACCCTTCTTCGTACGTCACCCGGTGCGCGCCGGATCCCCACGGATCCGGCGCGCACTTTGTCTTCCCTCCACAAGTCCCCGGGCGTACCTTGACGGCCGATCTGATGTTCCGTCAGGAAATCGCCAAGGATGCCGTCA
Organism: Streptomyces sp. NPDC060027; assembly: GCF_042737005.1. Taxonomy (NCBI): domain Bacteria; kingdom Bacillati; phylum Actinomycetota; class Actinomycetes; order Kitasatosporales; family Streptomycetaceae; genus Streptomyces; species Streptomyces sp. NPDC060027. The sequence continues at coordinate 12,402 of NZ_JBHWVI010000215.1, read as the reverse complement.
GGAATGAGGGGCAGGCCCGTGTCGTACCGGACGTACCAGAAACGAACCGCCGCGCTCGCGTTCGCCGCGGCCCTGGCCGGCTCGGCGGTGCTGATGGCCGCCCCCATGGCCCAGGCCGACGTGGTGGACGTCAACTACCAGTGCAAGACGCCGATCGGAGACAAGAGCGCCGTCTCGCCCATCGACATCAAGGGCGTCAAGAGCGGCAGCGGCTACAAGCTCACGATGTCCTGGCAGAAGGGTGTCTCCTCCAGCCCGGTCGAGCTCGGCAAGGGCGCGATGACGCCGAGCGCCGTCATCAAGGTGGGCGGCGCGGACAGCGGAACGGTGGCGGTCAGCGGACCGGCCAACGCGGCCGCGATCCCCGCCAACACCCCCATCAAGATCAATGACTTGAGCGGCACGTACACGCCGAAGAAGTCCGGCAAGGTCACGTTCACCGCGGGCGTCCTCACCATCAAGGCCCTCGGCACCACGACGACGTGCACGCCCTCCAACAGCCCCAAGCCCTCGCTGACCCTCGACGTCACGGCCGCCGGCGGTTCGGGCTCGTCGAGTTCGGGCTCGTCGAGTTCGGGTTCCGGCGGGACCCGGAGCGGCGCCGACTCCGGCGGTCAGCTTCCGCAGACCGGCCCCGAGGACTCCGCGATCGCCCTCGGCACCCTCGGCGGCACGGTCCTGCTCGCGGGCGCGGCGGGCGTGCTGTGGCTGACGCGCAGGCATCAGGCGGCCCGCCGCTGACCTTCCCGCACCACGACCTGGAGCCGCCGCATGCCGTACGCACTTCCCGCTGCCCGCGTGCTGGGCCTGACCCTGGTGCTGCTGAGCGCGGCAGCGACGGCCCTGGCCGCCGAGGGCTGGTCCGTCGTGCCGGCCGCGGGCGGGGCGGCCGACGGGCGGCCCTCCGTCTACGCGGAGGGCGCGCCCGGCACGGTCCTCCAGGACTCCGTGTCCGTTCTCAACCCGGGCACGCGTCCTCTCACCGTCCGGCTGCGCGGCGCCGACGCGGACAACACCGCGGACGGGGCCTTCACCGTCCGTGAACGGCCGACGGACACGGGCGCGTGGATCGCCTTCGCGGGACGCGCGGACGGCCGCCGGACCGCGGTGCGGGACCTGTCCGTACGGGTGCCGCCGCGCACCCGCGCCGACGTGCCGTTCACCGTCTCCGTTCCGGCCGGTGCGGCGCCCGGTGACCATCCCGGCGCGATCGTCGCGAGCGGCGGCGGCCGCACCGCGGCGGTCCGGGTCCACCTGCGGGTGGCGGGACCGGCGTTGTCGGCGCTGACCGTCGAGCACGTCAGGGTACGCGGAGGCCGGATCTCCTACGAACTGGTGAACCGCGGCACCACGGTCCTCGCTCCGCGGCTCGCCGTGCGCGCCGACGGTGTCTTCGGCACCCTGCTCGACCGCGCCCCGCGCACCCTGCCCGTCGAGCTCCTGCCGGGCCGCCGCGTCACGCTCCGCGAGCCGTGGACCGGCCCTCCGGCGCTCGACGCGGTCGACGTGCGGCTGACGGTCACCGCGGCGGGCGGCGTGCGCTCCACGGCGACCGCGTCGGTCCGGTTCGTGCCGTGGGGCGCGGTGGCCGGGGCCGGGGGCGCCCTGGCGGCGGTGGGTGCCTTGTTCGCCGTACGGCGTCGGAGGGGGACCGGGGCGTGCGGGCCAGGGCGTCGCGGGCGCCGGACGGGTGACGGCGGGACGAGCGAACAACCCCGCACGGAAGTCGAGTTGACGGGAGCGGTGTCGTGAGCGTCCTGGGCGGCAAGATGCGGATGGCGGTGCTGGGGGCGGTGCCGGCCCTCGTCCTTGTCCTGTTGGCGGGGACGGCCTCGGTGTCCCCGGCGTCCGCCGCCGCGCGACCGAGCGTGAAGCTGTCCAAGTCCGAGGCCGGGAGCGGTGGTTCGATCACCGTGACCGGCAGCGGCTGGCGGCCCGGGGCGCTGCTGATGATGCTGATCTGCGGGCAGTCCGTGCCCTCGCGCGGGGTGATCGGCGGCACCAACTCCTGCGCCAACGCCGACGGCCGGGCCGTCACCACCGACGCCAAGGGCGGCTTCAGCAGGAAGCTGCCGGTCGCCGAGCCGCCCAAGCCGTGCCCCTGCGTGGTGCATGTCGCCACCGTCACGGGCGAGAAGGCCGAGGCGGACGCCCTCTTCATGGTGGCCGGGCACTCGGTCGAGCCGCTGCCGAAGGAGGAGAGCGGCGGCCGGCTCTCGGTGCTGACCGACACCCGGCTCGACGGGTCGAGCGGTCTGCTGACCTGGTTCGGCTCACCTCCCGCGCGCACCCTCGTCTTCACCGTCGGCAACGTCGGCACCGCCCCCTTGAAGAACCCCGTCTTCCACGTCGGCACCGCCCACGGGGTGTTCGCCCCGCAGTGGGAGGAACAGGAGTGGCGCGGGTCCATCCCGCCCGGCCGCAAGGCGCGGATCGAGCTCCCGGTCGAGCTGGCGGCCGGGGCACACGGCGACTACACGGTCTCGCTGAAGTACGGCGGGAAGGTGCTCGCCGAGCAGCCGTGGGGCGTGGGGCGGCCCTGGGGCGTCACCCTCTTCTGGATCCTGCTCTGCGTGGTCGTCCCGGCCGCGGTGTTCCGGGTCGGCATGGCCGTGGTGGACCGGGTGCGCCCGCACAGGTCGACCGGGCGGGCCGGCCGGCACCGGGTTCTCCGGCTGGCCGAGCTCACCCTGCGCCCGCCCAAGGCGGGCTCCACCCCGCAGACACCGGCGAGCGCCTCGGCCTCCCCGGTCCCGGCCCTGCCGTGGTTCACCCCGGACAACGATCCGGGGACCGCGACGAACGGTCAGCTCTCCGCACCGCAAGAGAACGGTCCGACGACGCAGACGAGAAAGGGACACACGTGAGCACGCAACGGAGAGTGGTACCGGCCGGCGGACGCAGAGCCGGCGCGGCCGGGGTCGCGCTGATGCTCGGCGGTGCGGGCATCCTGCTGGGCGTGGCCGCCGCCCCGGCCCAGGCCGCCGAGGTGTCGTACAGCACGGAGTGCGTTCCGCCCCCGATCTCCGGGCTGCCCCCGGTGCAGGGCACCACGAAGGTGGAGATCACCGCGCCCGCCGAGGCGAAGGTGGGCGACGAGGTCACCATCACCTGGAAGTTCGCCCAGGCGGCCTCGAAGAACCCCGATGTCCTCGACCTCGACAAGGACACGGTCAAGCCCACCGGCACCCTCAAGGCGGGCGGCGCTCAGACGGCGGACATCGCGATGGAGGGACCGCGCCAGAACCCCGCGATCCCGAAGAACAGCGACATGAAGCTGTCGGACATGACGGGCAAGCTGAAGCTGACGGCGGCGGGTGAGGTCACGCTCACCCCGGACGCGTACGGCATCAATGTCAGCAAGCCGATCTCCACCGACACCAAGTGCGCGCCCAAGGAGACGGTGAAGTCCTCCGCGACCATCAAGGTGACGGGCGGCGGGGGCGGTTCGGGCGGTACGACGGGCGGCATCCCGACGCCGACGCCGACCCTGCCGACGGGCTCGGCCACCCCGTCGCCGAGCGGCAGCGGGACCGACGGCGGCGGTGACAGCGGCGGCTCCGACGGGGGTGGCGGCGGGCAGACCGACTTCACGGGCAAGGAGGTCTCCGTCCCCTACGCGTGCAAGACGCCCATCGGAGACAAGGATGCCACCTCTCCCGTGCAGATCAACGCCAAGAAGAACGGCGGGAGTTACGACCTCACCGTGCAGTTCAAGAAGTCCGTGATGGACAGCCCGGCCGACATCCCCGCCGACTCTGTCAAGCCGTCGATGGAGGTGGCCCTCGGGGGCGCCGACAAGGGCACCGTGCATGTCGAGGGCCCGACCAACTCCGCGGCGATCAAGTCCGGCGACCCGATCGAGGTCCCCGACCTGACGGGCACCTACAAGCCGGGCGCGACCGGTGAGTCGACCCTCTCCCCGGGCGTGCTGACGGTGAAGGCCCTGGGCACGACGACGACCTGCACCCCGGCCAAGTCCGAGGTGTCCCTGACCCTGGACACCTCGGAGCAGGCGAGCGGGGCGTCGGGCGGCGGGTCCACCTCGTCCGGCTCCGGCTCCGGTTCCGCCGGAACCTCGGGCGGCCTCGCGGAGACGGGATCCGACAGCCACAGCGCGCTCAAGGCGCTCGGGCTGGTGGCGGGAACGGTCATCCTGCTGGGCGGCGCGGTGTTCACCTTCATGCCGGGGCGGCGGACGCGCTGACGGGTGAGAGCCCCGCTCGGCGCGTCGTTCTCGGGCGGTTCCCGCGGCTCCTCCCCGACGGGCCGCCCGCCGAGACGGCGAAGGGCCGCCGCACCGCCCGGTGCGGCGGTCCTTCGCCGTGGGTACGGCCCGACGTCAGCGGACGTCGCCCATGAGCTGCTTGACCTTCTTGCGGTACATCCACACCGCGACACCGGCGATCACGGCGAGCGTGGCCTCCAGGGCGACGATGCCCGTCTTGTTGAGGTCGACCTCGGCGATGGAGAGCAGACCGGTCGTGGCGTCACCGGCGGTGACGGCCAGGAACCAGACACCCATCATCTGGGAGGCGTACTTCGCCGGAGCCATCTTCGTGGTGACGGAGAGGCCGACCGGGGAGAGCGTGAGCTCACCGACGGTCTGCACGAAGTAGATCGCCACCAGCCACATCGCGGCCGCCTTGTGACCGCCCTCGGCGATCGTCAGCGGGGCCAGGAAGAGGAAGAACGACGCACCGACCAGGATCAGACCCGAGGCGAACTTCGTGGCCGTGCTCGGCTCCTTGCCCCGCTTGTTCAGCCACAGCCACGCCCAGGCGAAGACCGGGGCGAGCGCCATGATCATGACCGGGTTGACGGACTGGTACCAGGAGACCGGGAACTCCCAGCCGAAGATGGTGTTCTCGGCGGACGAGTCGGCGAAGATCGACATCGTCGAGCCGCCCTGGTCGTAGATCATCCAGAAGACGGCCGCGGCCACGAAGAACCAGATGTACGCGGACATCTTCGACTGGTCGGCACGGTCCAGGGACTTGTCCCGCTTGATGCGCCCGATGACCATGACCGGGATGACCAGGCCGGCGATCGTGATCGGGACCAGCAGCCAGTTCAGCGTGTAGTGACCCGAGAAGCCGACGATCGCGTAGAAGACGACGGCGACGGCGGCCCACAGCGCGGACTTGCGCAGCGTCGTGGCCTTCTCCTCGGCCGACAGGGGCGTGGGGACCTCGTGCGAGCGGGCGCTGAGGTGACGGCCGCCGAGCAGGTACTGGGCGAGACCCAGCGCCATGCCGAGCGCGGCGAGGGCGAAGCCCAGGTGCCAGTTCACGTTCTCACCGACGGTGCCGATGATCAGCGGAGCGGCGAAGGCACCGAGGTTGATGCCGATGTAGAAGAGCGTGAAGCCACCGTCGCGGCGCGGGTCGTCCGGGCCGTCGTAGAGGTGGCCCACCATCGTGGAGATGTTGGCCTTCAGCAGACCGGAACCTATGGCGACGAGACCGAGGCCGCCGTAGAACGTGCCGGAGGAGGGCAGAGCCAGCGTGAGGTGGCCCAGCATGATGATCAGACCTGCGACGGCGACCGTCTTGCGGGGGCCGAGGACGCGGTCGGCGAACCAGCCGCCCGGCAGGGCGAGCAGGTACACCAGGGAGAGATACACCGAGTAGATCGCGGTCGCGCTGGCCGCGCTGAGGTGCAGACCGCCCGGTGCCACCAAGTACAGCGGGAGCAGTGCCTTCATGCCGTAGTAGGAGAAACGCTCCCACATCTCGGTCATGAAGAGAGTGGCCAGTCCGCGGGGGTGGCCGAAGAAGGTCTTCTCGGAACCGGGGGTACCCGGAGTCACCGAGTCCTTCGTCAGGCTGGACGCCATGGTCGTTCCTTGCTGGTCGGGACGCGCTGTGGGGGTCCTCCCGCTCGACCGGAGTCGAGAACTGGAGGAGTCGCGCGCCCATGGGGGGCGGCCGGCACCGGCGGGGTTCGGCGTCCGTCCCCACGCCCACGGGGAGTCCGCTCCGGATTGCGAAGCGGTGGACGGCGACCACCGGGATCCACGCCCGTCACGCGTCAGTGCGTTCGGGCCCGGCCACAGGTCATTCCTTTCAAGGCTGGCGAATACCAGCCCGCACACAAAAGAGACCTTCAGCATCAAGCCGGCGCCAAAGGTCCTCATGTGGTGCTACAGGCGTCTGGTCACCATACGACATCGCAATGCGGCATATGGAAGGACTTGAGAGATGGATCACAGGCGATCATGGAACCGCAGGCGATCATTCGAAGGCCCTCGATACGATTGCATCCCACACCCACAGGTAAGAAACACTCGGATGGTGGGTGTGAATCACGGAGGCCGATCACTGCCCGGGCGCCGCGCGCGGCGGACTACCATCACCCCATGACCCGTGTACTGCTCGCCGAGGACGACGCGTCCATCTCGGAGCCGCTGGCCCGTGCCCTGCGCCGGGAGGGTTACGAGGTCGAAGTGCGCGAGGACGGACCCACCGCGCTCGACGCCGGAATGCAGGGCGGTGTCGACCTGGTCGTCCTGGACCTCGGGCTGCCCGGCATGGACGGCCTGGAGGTCGCCCGCCGACTCCGCGCCGAGGGGCACACCGTGCCCATCCTCATCCTGACCGCGCGCGCCGACGAGGTGGACACCGTCGTCGGTCTCGACGCGGGCGCCGACGACTACGTGACCAAGCCGTTCCGGCTCGCCGAACTCCTCGCCCGGGTACGGGCCCTGCTCCGGCGCGGCTCGGCCGAGCCCCAGCAGCCGCCCGCCACCCACGGCGTGCGCATCGACGTCGAGTCGCACCGCGCCTGGATGGGCGACGAGGAACTCCAGCTCACGGCCAAGGAGTTCGACCTCCTGCGGGTGCTGGTCCGTGACGCCGGCCGCGTGGTCACCCGCGACCAGCTCATGCGCGAGGTCTGGGACACCACCTGGTGGTCGTCCACCAAGACCCTGGACATGCACATCTCCTGGCTGCGCAAGAAGCTCGGCGACGACGCGGCGAACCCCCGCTACATCGCGACGGTACGAGGCGTCGGCTTCCGCTTCGAGAAGAGCTGAGGCCCCACCGGACCGGGCACCGGCCGGAAGCGCCGGCTTCCGGCGTTCGAGGCGGCCCGGAACTCCGGCCCCCCCGCACCCCCGGCGAGGACGCGGCCCCGCTGCGTCGGCCGGGCCGGGTCCGGAACCCCGCGCGGGGGACCTGGCCGGGCGGTGACCGTCCTCCCGACCCGGACACCGTGTCGCGCGTACGGGGGCACGCCGCCGGAGCCCGGCACCTCCCCGGCACCCGAGCACAGGACGGGGCGGGCGGCGGCGGAGAACCGGGCCCCGGCCAGGCGCCCCGCCGGGACGACCCGGCGAACGTGCACACTGGTCCCCGTACAGCCACCTGCCCGGAGGGCCCCGTGCGTCGCCGTCTGATCCAGTCCACCCTCGCCGTCGTGCTCGTCGTGATCGCCGTCTTCGGCGTCTCCCTCGTCATCGTCGAGACCCGCACGATCAGCAACAGCGCCCAGGAGCGCGTGGACTCCGAGGCGCTGCGCCTGGCCAGCATCGTGGACAGCCGCATCCTGGGCGACGAGAACATCTCCAGCGCCACGTTCAAGAACCAGGTCACCGACCAGCGCTACGCCGTCATCAGGATTCCGGGCCGCGATCCCATCGAGATCGGCAAGGAGCCCACCGGCGACGTCATCCACTACACCGCCAAGGGCGAGGAGGGCGAGACGGTCACCGTCCAGGAGCCCCGCTCCTCGGTGACCAAGGAGGTCGGCCGCACGCTCCTGATCATCGGCGCGGTCGCCCTGCTCGCGATCATCGCCGCCGTCCTCCTGGCCGTACGCCAGGCCAACCGACTCGCCTCCCCGCTCACCGACCTCGCCGAGACGGCCGAACGGCTGGGCTCGGGCGACCCCCGCCCGCGCCACAAGCGGTACGGCGTCCCCGAGCTGGACCGGGTCGCCGACGTCCTGGACGGCAGCGCGGAACGCATCGCGCGGATGCTCACCGCCGAGCGCCGGCTCGCCGCCGACGCCTCCCACCAGCTGCGGACGCCCCTCACGGCGCTCTCCATGCGCCTGGAGGAGATCACCCTCACCGACGACCCCGACACGGTGAAGGAGGAGGCGACGATCGCGCTGACGCAGGTGGAGCGCCTCACCGACGTGGTCGAGCGCCTGCTCACCAACGCCCGCGATCCGCGCACCGGCTCCGCCGTCTCCTTCGACCTCGACGAGGTCATCAAGCAGCAGCTGGAGGAATGGCGCCCGGCCTACCGCAGCGTGGGCCGCGCGATCGTCAGCTCCGGCAAGCGCCATCTGCAGGCGGTGGGCACCCCGGGCGCGGTCGCCCAGGTCCTCGCGGCACTGATCGAGAACTCCCTCATGCACGGCGGCGGCACGGTCGCCCTGCGTACCCGCGTCACCGGCAACCAGGCCGTCGTCGAGGTCACCGACGAGGGCCCCGGCGTCCCCACCGACCTGGGCGCCCGCATCTTCGAGCGCACCATCAGCGGCCGCAACTCCACCGGCATCGGTCTCGCCGTCGCCCGCGACCTCGCGGAGGCCGACGGCGGTCGCCTGGAGATGCTCCAGGCCCAGCCCCCGGTCTTCGGCCTGTTCCTGTCCCGCACCCCGCTGAAGCGGCCGGCGCGGACCCCGGAGGACGGCGAGGAACGGACGGTCAGGTAGCAGCGGGCGGAGAACCGCCCCTCACCGGGCCGGTCCACCTGTCCCCGCGTCCGCCGGGGTCAGTTCACCCGTGCCCCGGCCCGCCGCGGCTCGGGCTCCTCGTCCAGGAACGATTCCGCACTGGCCACCGCTTCCCGGGCCGGAAGCGTCCGGAACACCCAGGTGCGGTAGGACCAGAAGCGGAAGAGGGTCGCGACGCCGATGCCGAGGAACTTGAAGACGTTGCTCTGCAGCGGGCTGTCCCAGCCGAAGCCGTACGTCGCCGCGTAGAGCACGCCGTTCTCGATGACCAGTCCCACCGCGCTGAACAGCAGGAAGAGCGTCAGCTCCTTGGTGCGGCCACCCTTGTCGCGGTCCCGGTAGGTGAAGTAGCGGAACCCGATGTAGTTGAAGACGATGGCGACGACGGTGGCGATGACACTGGCCCGCACGACCTGCAGGCCCGTGACATGGCGTACGAGGTTGAACACGAGCAGGTTGACCAGCAGGCCCGCGCCACCCACCGCACCGAACTTGGCGAGCTCACGAAAGAGCAGGTCGAAGCGGCGGCGAAACGCGCTGCGAGGCCCCGCTTGAGGCCCCGAGGTAGCACTGCCCATGGTGTCGCCAGCCCCCGTCGGTGGGTCATGTCGTCAACTGTGTGGATGGATACGTCAACCACCCAATGCTAACCAGCGCCCCTGCGCGGCGCCCGTGCATGGGCTCACAGGTAAGAAAAGACGAGGTCACCGGCACGGAAAGTCGGGGGTACCGGTGCGGAAACCAGCCACCGCGGCGTGGCCGATACTCTTGGAGCGTGACGTTCCCGGTAGTCGGCATGGTCGGCGGGGGTCAGCTCGCTCGTATGACACACGAGGCGGGCATCCCGCTCGGCATCAAGTTCAAGCTCCTCAGTGACACTCCCCAGGATTCCGCGGCGCAGGTCGTCGGTGATGTCGTCGTCGGCGACTATCGCGACCTCGACACGCTGCGTGACTTCGCGCGGGGCTGTGACGTGATCACCTTCGATCACGAGCACGTCCCGACCGAGCACCTGCGGGCCCTGGAGGCGGACGGCATCCCCGTCCGCCCCGGCCCGGACGCGCTCGTGCACGCCCAGGACAAGGGCGTCATGCGCGCGAAGCTCGACGCGATCGGCGTGCCCTGCCCGCGGCACCGCATCGTGACCGACGTCGAGGACGTCGCCGCGTTCGCGGCGGAGGGCCTCGCCGAAGGGGCCGAGGGCGACGGTTTCCCGGTCATTCTGAAGACCGTCCGCGGCGGCTACGACGGCAAGGGCGTGTGGTTCGTCCGCTCCCTGGAGGAGGCCGCCGACCCGTTCCGGGCGGGCGTCCCCGTCCTCGCGGAGGAGAAGGTCGACTTCGTACGGGAGCTCGCGGCGAACGTCGTCCGCTCCCCGCACGGCCAGGCGGTCGCGTACCCCGTCGTCGAGTCCCAGCAGGTCGACGGCGTCTGCGACACGGTGATCGCCCCGGCGCCCGGCATCGACGAGGAGCTGGCCCTCAAGGCGGAGGAGCTGGCCCTGCGCATCGCCAAGGAACTCGGCGTCGTCGGGCACCTGGCCGTCGAGCTCTTCGAGACCCACGACGGACGCATCCTCGTCAACGAACTGGCCATGCGCCCGCACAACTCGGGCCACTGGACCCAGGACGGCGCGATCACCTCGCAGTTCGCCAACCACGTCCGCGCGGTCCTCGACCTCCCGCTCGGCGACCCGCGCCCGCGGGCCAGGTGGACGGTCATGGCGAACGTCCTCGGCGGCGACTACCCCGACATGTACTCCGCGTACCTGCACTGCATGGCCCGCGACCCGCAGCTCAAGATCCACATGTACGGCAAGGACGTGAAGCCCGGCCGTAAGGTCGGCCACGTCAACACCTACGGCGACGACCTGGACGACGTGCTGGAGCGCGCCCGTCACGCTGCCGGCTACCTGAGAGGGACCATCACCGAATGAGCCCGGTTGTAGGCATCGTCATGGGTTCGGACTCCGACTGGCCGGTCATGGAGGCCGCCGCGCAGGCGCTCGACGAATTCGAGATCCCCTACGAGGTGGATGTCGTCTCCGCGCACCGCATGCCGCACGAGATGATCGCGTACGGCGAGCAGGCCGCGGAGCGCGGGCTCAAGGCGATCATCGCGGGCGCCGGCGGCGCGGCCCATCTGCCGGGGATGCTGGCGTCCGTCACCCCGCTGCCCGTCATCGGTGTGCCCGTCCCGCTCAAGTACCTCGACGGCATGGACTCGCTGCTGTCCATCGTGCAGATGCCGGCCGGTGTGCCTGTCGCGACCGTCTCCGTGGGCGGCGCCCGCAACGCCGGTCTGCTGGCCGCCCGGATGCTCGCCGCCCACGACGAGGAACTCCTCAACCGGATGCGGGAGTTCCAGCAGGAGCTGAACGACCAGGCCACCGAGAAGGGCAAGCGGCTGCGCGCCAAGGTCGAGGGCGCCGGCGGCGGTTTCGGCTTCGGGAAGTGACGCGGATGTCCTCGTCCTCCCTGTCCTCGCTCGACATGGCCCGTGCCCTGCTCGACGAGTTCCCTGTCGTCGACGGACACAACGACCTCCCCTGGGCGCTGCGCGAGCAGGTCCGCTACGACCTCGACGCCCGGGACATCTCCGCCGACCAGAGCGCCCACCTGCACACGGACCTGGCCCGGCTGCGCTCCGGCGGCGTCGGTGCCCAGTACTGGTCGGTGTACGTCCGCTCGGACCTGCCCGGCGCGGTCACCGCGACGCTCGAACAGATCGACTGCGTACGGCAGCTGATCGACCGTCACCCGGCGGACCTGCGTGCCGCGTTGACCGCCGCCGACATGGAGGCGGCGCGCGGCGAGGGCCGTATCGCCTCCCTCATGGGCGCGGAGGGCGGTCACTCGATCGACAACTCCCTCGCCGTCCTGCGCGGGCTGTACGCGCTCGGTGTCCGCTACATGACCCTCACCCACAACGACAACATCGCCTGGGCGGACTCGGCGACCGACGTTCCCGTGGTGGGCGGCCTGTCGGCCTTCGGCCGTGAGGTCGTACGGGAGATGAACCGCGAGGGCATGCTCGTGGACCTCTCGCACGTGGCCGCGACGACCATGCGCGACGCGCTCGACACCTCCGTCGCGCCGGTGATCTTCTCCCACTCCTCGGCGCGCGCGGTGTGCGACCACCCGCGCAACATCCCGGACGACGTACTGGAGCGGCTGCCCGCCAACGGGGGAGTGGCGATGGTGACGTTCGTGCCGAAGTTCGTCCTCCAGGCCGCGGTCGACTGGACGGCCGCGGCGGACGAGAACATGCGCGCGAACGGCTTCCACCACCTCGACACCACCGCCGAGGGCATGAAGGTCCACCGCGTCTTCGAGGAGGACAACCCGCGCCCCGTCGCCTCGGTGTCGACGGTCGCCGACCACCTCGACCACATGCGTGAGGTCGCGGGCATCGACCACCTCGGCATCGGCGGCGACTACGACGGCACGGCGTTCACCCCGGACGGCCTGGACGACGTCTCCGGCTACCCGAACCTGATCGCCGAGCTCCTCGACCGCGGCTGGTCGCGCACGGACGTGGCCAAGCTGACCTGGCAGAACGCCGTGCGCGTGCTGGGCGCGGCGGAGGACGTGGCCCGCGACCTGCAGTCCAGGCGGGGCCCGTCGAACGCGACGCTGGAACAGCTGGACGGCTGACGGCCGACCGCTGACGGGGCTCCAGGGCCCCAGGGCTTCCGAAGGCGCCCGGGCC
>NZ_JBHWVI010000214.1:0-15102 GCF_042737005.1 Streptomyces sp. NPDC060027 | reverse complement strand
CCCGTTTCCGGGCGCCCGCCCCGTGTCCCGGGACCGCTCACGCGGCCGGGGGGTCACTCCGTTACGGCGTGACCTTCTCGATCTTCACGCTGCCGAGGCCCGCGACCGTGCCGCGCGCGTTCACCAGCTGGACCTGCCCGAAGAACTCGCGCCCCTCGGGCGCCTCCGCGGCGGCGGTGACCGAACCGGACACCGTGGCCGAGGCACCGGTCGCGAGCTTCACCGGGGTGGAGTCGTCGACCGAGACCGTGCCGAGGGCGGACGAGAAGAACACGTCCTGGTAGTCGTACGCCGTCGAGCCCGACGGGACCGAGTAGCCCGCGACCTCGATGGTGTACGTCCCGGCGGCGGGGGAGGCGATGGAGACGGCCTCCTCCGAGTCGCCGTCCGCGGACGAGCCGACGACGGTCCCGGCGGCGTTCTTCACCGTCAGGTCGAGGTCGGCGGCGTTGTCCGAGACATTGCCGATGACCACGTCGAGCGACGCGGCGCCCGCGGGCACCTCGACCGTGCTGATCTGCGTCGCGCCGTCGGCGATGGTCGGCCGCGCGTTCTTCGAGGAACCGAGCGGGCCGCCCTTCAGCTTGCCGTCGAGCGCGGCGAAGTTGTTCGTGACCTTCCAGGAGGCGGTGGCCGGGGTGCCGACCTTGGCCTCGGGGACGGTCACGACGGCCGGGTCGAAGGCCGCGCCGAGCACGGCGACATCGAGCTTGTACGGGTTGTCGAGCAGCGGCGACGTACGGCGCGCCTCGACCTCGATCTCCCAGACGCCGGGCTGCGGGTCGGCGTACGAACGCACGCCGGGCGCACAGCCGTTGCCGTCGAGGTAGTTGTTGTAGCAGTACGGGGTACCGGTGTTGTCGACCGGAACGCCGTACGGGTGGATCGCGATGAACCGGGTCTGGCTCTTGTCCTTGAGCCCGCCGATCGCGACCTCCAGGGCCTTGGCGCCCTCGGGGACGGTGACGAAGTACGAGGTGCTGCTGTTGCGCTGCACCGAACTCGACGCCGCGTAGGTGTACTTGACGGGGGCCGAGACCACGACGGTCGACAGGATCTGCTTGTCGACGCCCTCGGTCCGCGGGTCGTCGACCTCGAGGATGGCGCTCTTGAGACCGGCGGACTTCGGCGCGGCCTGGACCTTGACGGTCACCGGCTGGTTCAGCGGGAGCCTGACCTCGTCCGAGCCGACGATCCGGAAGGTGTCGGCGGCGTTGTTCTCGAAGTACAGCTCGTGCCGGATCGCCCGGTCCCCGCCCGACGTACGCGTGATGGTGATGTCGTACGTCTTGCGCTCGCCCGCCTTGAGGCCGCCCTCGCGGTCGTACAGGCCGGTGCCGAAGCCCGGCGTCTTCAGCGCGAAGTCGATCGCGGTGTCGACCGGTGCCTTGACCGTGTAGTCGTGGGCGGTGGCGCCGTCCTTGATGGAGTCCCAGGCGTCACCGATGTTGATGAGGCCCGCACCCTCCTCGTACGCCTGAACGCCCTTGGTGTGGTCGGCGGTCGAAGTGAGCGCGGTGCGCAGGGTGGCCGGGGTGAGGTCGATCCCCTTCTGCTTCGCCGCGCTGAGGAGCAGCGCCGAGGCGCCCGCGGCCTGCGGGGACGCCATCGAGGTGCCCTGGAGCATCGAGTAGCCGGCCGGCAGGGTGTAGCCCGCCTCGGCGACCGGGGAGCCCGGCAGCCAGGTCTGGGTGGAGTTGATGGAGGCGCCGGGCGCGCTCAGTGTCGGCGTGAAGCCGCCGTCCTCACGCGGGCCGCGCGAGGAGAAGGGCAGCATCGCGTACTTCTTCTCCACCTGGGAGCCGTAGTTGGCGGCCCAGGTCTCCTTGGAGATGGTCGCGCCGACCGAGATGACCTTGTCGGCCAGACCCGGGTCACCGATGGTGTTCGCGCCGGGGCCGGAGTTGCCCGCGGAGATCACCAGCTGGACGCCGTAGGTGTCGATGAGACGCGTGTAGAGCTCGGAGCGCGCGTTGTTGCCGTCGTTGAGCGCGGGCAGACCGCCGATGGACATGTTGACGATGTCGACGCCGCGGTTGGCGACGAGGTCGATCATGCCCTCGGTGAGCGCGATGTTGGTGCAGCCGCCGGTCCAGGTGCAGGCACGGGAGGAGACGATCTTCGCGCCGGGCGCGGCGCCGTTCATCTTCCCGCCGAAGAGCCCGTTCGCCGAGGTGATGCCGGCGACGTGGGTGCCGTGCTCGGACTCGATGACGCCGATGTTGACGAAGTCCGCCGTCTTGCCGACCCAGGTCCCGCCGTACGGGTCCATGGGGACGTCCTTGCGGATCTCCACGACGAACGGCTGCCGCTCGACGACGTCCGTCGCCGGGTTGTCGGTACCGAAGTAGCCGATCTGGAAGCCGTTCTTGTACGGCTTCATCGGCGCGTCGTCGGTGAAGTCGCTGTTGTTGTTCAGGTCGACGGTGACCGTGCCCGCCGCCGGGTCGTAGAGCACGCCCCACGCGTCGGTGGTGTCACCGTCGCGGTTCGCGTCGCCCGCGGCGTCGCCGCCCGTCGTCGCCGACTCCCGGAACGTGCTGATCTCGTACGAACCCGCCGGCGCCGTCCACGTCTTCCCGCTGTACGTGAAGGTGGGCCCGGCCACGGGGGTGATCATCGGGCGCCAGGTGCCGTCGCTGTCGAGGATCGGGTCGGTCGAGGTGACCCAGTCGACGATCTTGCGCTCGCCGGTGGTGGTCTTCTGCAGGGCGGGGTGGCCCAGGTCGACGCCGGAGTCCAGGATGCCGATGGTGATGCCCCGGCCGTCCGCCTTCGGGTGGTCGTCGACGAAGTCGACGGCACCCGTCTCGAAGGACGGGTTGTACGGGTTCTCGGCGGGGGTCTTCTTGCCGGGACCGGAGTAGGTGGCGGCCGTCGAGTTGTTGCTGCCGTGCTTGGCCGTGTCGGCGCTCGGGGTCGGGTCGTCCAGCGCGATCTCCTGGCGCAGGTCGATCCCGTGCACCGAGGACAGCTTCGCGGCGGCGGCGATGGCCGAGTCCGCCCTGCCCGTCGGGACGGTCGCCCGGACGTAGCCGAGCTTGTCGTAGGTGCGGCCCACCGAGCCGCCCTTGACCGCGTCCAGCTCCTTGGCGACCTGTTCGGTCTGGCCGGGAGCCGTGGCGATCATCATGGTGACGTTCTTGTCGCCGTTGGCCTTGGCCTCGGTGAGGAGGTCGGCGTCGGACGAACCGAGCTTGGCGGCGGCGGACTTGGTGCCCGGGTCGGCCGTGGGCGCGTCCGTGTCCGCGGAGAAGGCCATGGGTATCGGCCCGGCCGCGGAGAGCGCGGCCACCAGGCCCGCGGCCACGGCAATGCGGGCCACGCGTCTCGCGCCCGATATCGGAGCGCGCTGAGGGTCGGAGGTCATCTGCATCCCTTGTAGGTAAAGGAACGAGCGTGGAGCGGCCGGTTCCGGCGTTGCTGACGGACCGGTCGTGTCAGTCCGGTATGTGAACCCGGATGACCGCTCAGCTTTACCCAAGGGACAGTTGTTTGGGGAGAGTTGACCGTGGCGGGATGAAGCCATGGCGCACTTCCGCCATGCGTCATGTCGGCGTTAGCGCCCTATGCGTGGATATCCCGGACAGGATGGATGTCTCGCTTTGTCGATTCAGCTCTCTTTTGTGCGCGCGTAGTGGCGGGACGCTTTCGCGCGGTTACCGCAGGCCGCCATCGAGCACCAGCGGCGGGTGCCGTTCCGCGAGGTGTCGAAGAAGTGCAGGATGCACGCGTCGTGGGCGCAGCGGCGGATGCGGTCCGGGGCGGTGGCCAGCAGCTCCAGGTAGTTGCGCGCGGCGAGCCAGGCCGGCCCCCAGGAGGGGTCGTCGAACTCGGGTGTCTCGCCCGGTCCCCGGTCGGTGAGCGTCAGCCGGACGCGCCCGTGCGCGAGGAGGGCGTCGACGCGGGCGGCGGCCTGCGCCGGGAGGCGGGGGCCGATCCCCGCCGGGTCCCCGTCGCTCTCGGTCCCGTCCCGCCCGTCGTCCGGCCCCCGGGGTGCGTCGATCACCGCGCGCAGGGCGTCGCGGGCTTCGAGCGTGTGCCGCAGGACGGTGTCGTCGGCCGGGAGGTCGAGCCCGTTGCCCGCCAGCCACACCGCGAGGCCCTCGGTGCCGTTCAGCAGGTCCCGTACCACGCCCTCGTGGTTCCAGCGGGTGTTGAGGAGGTCGAGCGAGACCGGCTCGCCCGTGAGGGGGCGGGGGTCGGGGGTGATGGACATGGGGGCTCTCCCTTCGCTGCTAACCGCTCAAGAGTAGGTCACCGGTTGACGCTCTCGATCCTAACCTTTAATGTCAATGACAAGGGTTAGCCTCTCTGGGGGCTGCCGACGACAGAAGGGGACCGTCATGACTCTGCGCACCGGCCACATCGGCCTGAACGTCACGGACCTCGACCGCTCGCTCGCCTTCTACCGCGACGTCCTGGGCTTCGGGGTGCTCGGCGAGGGCAAGGACGGCGACGACGGGGCGCGGCGGTACGCGTTCCTCGGCTCCCCGACCGGGGACGGCCGCCCGGTGCTCACGCTCTGGCAGCAGGCGAGGGGCACGTACGACACCGGCCTGGCGGGCCTGCACCACCTCGCCCTCGAAGTCGACTCCGTCGAGCGGGTCAGGGAGTACGAGACGGCCCTGCGCGGCTACGGCGCGACGTTCGCCCACGAGGGCGTGGTCGCCCACCGTGAGGGATCCGCCTCGGGCGGCATCTTCTTCCACGACCCGGACGGCACCCGTCTGGAGATCTTCGCGGCGAGCGGCGCCGAGGAGGCGCCGGTGCCGAACGCCACCGCGCCGACCTGCGGTTTCTTCTAGGGCGAGGAGCGGTCATGACGTATCACTCGGGCTCGCGGGCGATGCAGGACCGCGTCGGTGTCCGTGATCTCGCCGATCACGTGGGCCGGGCCATCGGCCAGGGCATCCGCCCGGTGGCCGCCGCCTTCCTCGAACTGCAGCCGATGCTGGTCGTCGGCGCGGCGGCCCCGGAGAGCGGCTCGGAGGCCGGAGGCGGCAGCTCCGCAATCGGCACCGGTCCCGGAAGGGGCTCCGGCTCGGCGGTCCCGGGCGAGGGCTCCGGCTCGGAGGGCGATGCGGCCCCGGACGGCATCGGCTCCCGGAGCGGGGCGATCCCGGGCAACAGCGGCGTATGGGCCTCGCTGCTCACCGGGCGGCCCGGATTCGTGCGCGCCACCGGACCCCACCGGATGTCGGTCGCGGGCGGGCTCCGGGCCGGCGATCCGCTCACGGACGCGCTCGCCACCCCGGGTACTCCCGTCGGCACCCTCGCCCTCGACCCGCGCACCCGTCGCCGTATGCGCCTCAACGGCCGGGTCCGGCCGACCCCGCGCGGCTTCGCGGTCGAAGCCGACCAGGTCTTCGCCAACTGCCCCAAGTACCTCCAGAAGAGGGAGGCGTACGAGACGGTCGACCGCCCGGCGGGCGTTCCCCGGAGCGGCACGGAACTCACGTCGTCACAGCGGGAGTTCGTCGAGGCCGCCGACACCTTCTTCCTCGCCACGGTCCACCCGCACGGCGCCGACGCGAGCCACCGCGGCGGCAACCCCGGCTTCGTACGCGTCGACGCGCCCGGCGAACTGAGCTGGCGCGACTACGCCGGAAACTCCATGTTCCTGACCCTGGGAAACCTGGCGGCCGACCCGCGCGCCGGTCTGCTCTTCCTGGACTGGACATCGGGGGCGGTGCTCCAGCTGACCGGCACGGCCCGCACGGAGTTCACCCCCGACGGAGAACGGACCGTCCGGTTCACCCTCGCCGAAGCCGTCGAGACGCCCGCCGCCAGCCCGCTGCGCTGGTCCGCCCCCGCGTACTCGCCGGCCAACCCGTGAACGGGGGGCGACAGCCCCGGAATCACCTCCCCTACCCCGGAAGATGAACGCGGAGTGACCGGCCACCGGCCGTTCGGACAGGACTCCATGGACGGCCAGGGTGCGCCAAGATCCACGTACGGTGATCGGCGCTGCCCGTTGCCGCCCAGTTAACGCGCAGGTCATCCCCGATGCCAACGATCCAGTATGAGCGGGGAGTTCACCAGTCGAGCGCCCCGCGGCCACTGCCGACGCGTTCGTACTCGGGGAGACCGCGCCATGCCGCGCATACGCTCTGTCGCTGCCGTACCCGCCCTCAACCGCCGCACCCTGCTGGCCGCCACCGGGGCGGTGTCCCTCTCCGCGGGGATCGGACTCGCCCTGCGCCCGGAGTCCCCCGCGCACGCCGCGGTTCCGGAGCAGGCCACCGTCGCCGACTCCGTCGCCCGCTCCAGGGCCCAGGCCGGCTCGGCCGCTCCGCAGGCACCGGCCGAGCTGGTCCCGTACACCCGCGGCACCACGCTGAGCGGCGTCGCGGCCCCGCGCTCCGGCTCCTCCGGGTACCGCCGGCTCGGTGACGGCGCCGGCTGGAAGCGAGTCGTGCGCGACGAACTGGCCGCGGGCAAGAACGGCCGCGCCGACCGGCGCACCGCACTCGCCGCGTTCGTGCAGCTCACCGACCTGCACCTGACCGACACCCAGCACCCGCTGCGCCTGGAGTTCCTGCGCTCCCAGAACACGAGCGCCTGGCGTCCGCAGGAGACGCTGACCGTCGCGGGCGCGGTCTCGCTGGTGGAACGCGTCAACTCCCTGCGGGGAGCCCCCGTCACCGGCTCTCCGCTGCACTTCGTCATGACCACCGGGGACAACACGGACAACAACTCCAGGACGGAGCTCGAGTGGTTCCTCAAGGCCATGAGCGGTGGTCGCATCAGCCCGAACAGCGGAGACCCGCGGCACTACGAGGGCGTCCAGGCCTCTGGCCTCAAGACGTACTGGCAGCCCGACGCGGCCCTGCGTGACGCCGACAAGCAGCGCGGCTTCCCGCGCATCCAGGGCTTCCTGGAGGCGGCGATCCGCGAGCTGCGCAGTCCCGGCCTGAGCCTGCCCTGGTACTCCACCGTCGGCAACCACGACGCGCTCCCGATGGGCTGCTACGCCACGCGCGGCGACTCGTACCTCACCGAATTCGCCGTCGGCGGCAAGAAGCTGATGTCGGTCGGCTCGGCGGAGTGCGCCGCGCTCGCCAAGAGCCTGAAGAAGGGCACCAGCCCGAAGGGCAAAGAGGTCCGCGACCTGCTCAGGGCGCACACCCGGCAGATGCGCTCGGTCACGCCCGACGAGAAGCGCGCCCCCTTCACGCCCGCCGAGTACGTCAAGGCCCACCTCGACCCGGCGTACACGGGACCGGGCCCGATCGGGCACGGCTACTCCTCCGCGAACCTCGCCGCGGGCACCCAGTACTACACCTTCCGGATCGCCGAGGACGTCATCGGCGTCAGCCTCGACACCACCGACCCCGGCGGCCACTACGAGGGCTCCATCGGCACGGCGCAGCTGCGCTGGCTGGAGAGGACGCTGCGCGAGAACGACGACAGGTACGTCATCGTCTTCAGCCACCACACCAGCAAGACGATGCGCAACACCTACGCGGACCCCGCCCGCCCGGCCGAGAAGCGGCACGGCGGCGACGAGGTCGTCGCCCTCCTCGCCGGCTTCGGCAACACCCTCGCCTGGGTGAACGGCCACTCCCACAAGAACCAGATCACCCCGCACGCCGCCCCCGGCAACCGCTCCTTCTGGGAGATCTCCACCGCCTCGCACGTCGACTTCCCCCAACTCGCCCGCGTCATCGAGCTGGTGGACAACAAGGACGGCACGCTCTCCCTGTTCACCACCCTCATCGAGTCCGCCGCCCCGCACACCACGGACTTCTCCGACCTCACCCAGACCGGCCTCGCGGCGCTCTACCGGGAGATCTCCTTCAACACGCCCGGGGCCCGCACCGACCTCTCGGGCACCTCCCGCGACCGCAACACCGAGCTGATCCTGAAGAAGGGCTGAAAACGGCTCAACGCGCCCCGGCCGGGCAACCCGTGACCGCGCCCTCGTGTCCGTCCCGTCGACCAGGTCGAACGGCGAGATGGGGACGACATGAGGGTACGTACGGGACTGGTGGGGGCGACCGCAGTGGCGATCGCGGCGACACTGGCGGGACCCGCGGTGGCGGCCCCCGCGAGAGGGGACCATGCGGGAGGGGACCACGCGCCGACCCGGCAGGCTGTCGAGGCGGCCGTGCGCGACGGTGTGCCGGGCGTGACCGCGACGGCCGGGGACCGGCACGGCGCCTGGTCCGCCACGGCGGGCGTCGGCGACCTGCGGACCGGCGCACCGCGCTCCGCCGCCGACCGCTACCGCGTCGGCAGCATCACCAAGACGTTCGTCTCCACCGTCCTGCTCCAACTGGAGGCGGAGGGACGGCTGTCACTGGACGACACGGTGGACCACTGGCTGCCGGGCGTGGTGCGGGGCAACGGGAACGACGGCACCGCGATCACCGTCCGCCAACTCCTCAACCACACCAGCGGAGTCTTCGACTACACCGCCGACGAGGGCTTCGTCCGCACGTACTTCCTGAAGGACGGCTTCCTGCGGCACCGCTACGACACATCGACACCCGGGCAGCTCGTCGGGATCGCGCTGTCCCACAAGCCGGACTTCGCGCCGGGCACGTCCTGGAGCTACTCGAACACGAACTACGTCCTGGCCGGCATGGTGATCCAGAAGGTCACCGGCCACTCCTACGCCTCGCAGATCCGGGAGAGGATCATCGAACCCCTCGGCCTGCACGCCACGTCGGTCCCCGGCACGCGGGTGACCGTCCCGCGGCCCAGCGGCAGGGCGTACTCCAAACTGGCCGAGACGACGACCGGACCGACGTACGACGTCACCACCCTGAACCCCACCCTCGCCTCCTCCGCGGGGGAGATGATCTCCGACAACGCCGACCTGAACCGCTTCTACACGGCACTCCTGAGGGGCAGGCTCCTGCCGCGCGAGCAGCTCGACGAGATGAGGACGACGGTCGAGATCGACGGCATCCCGAACGCCCGCTACGGCCTCGGCCTCATCGACCGCGAGCTGAGCTGCGGCGTCCACGTCTGGGGCCACGACGGAGGCATCCACGGCTCGGTCTCCTCGGCCGTCACCACGGCGGACGGCCGCCACTCCCTCGCCTTCAATTTCAACGGGGACTGGTCGGGCGACAGCGACGCCGTGATCGAGGCGGAGTTCTGCGGGAAGTAGCCGGACGACGACCGTGTCGGCGGGCTCGGTGATCCCCGTCGAGCCGTTCGCGCGGCCGGGCCTCAGCTCTCGGCCCGGCCGTGGACCGACGGCAGCCCCTGGTCCGCGTCGCCCGTCGCGAAGCTGACCTTCGCCGTCTCGACGGTGTCCCCGCGCCGGCCGGGCGCGCTCTGCCACTTCCAGTAGAGGTTGGTGTGCGCGACGACCTCGGCCGGGGTGGGGGCGCCGTACGCCGTGAGGTCCTCCGTGGTGTGGGCGTCGCCGACCAGGGTGACGTCGTACCCGCGGGTGAAGGCGCCGTGGAGGGTGGAGCGGACACAGGCGTCGGTCTGGGCGCCGGTCACGAGGACATGGCCGACGGCACGCTCGGCGAGCAGCTCCTCCAGGTCGGTGGCCTCGAAGGAGTCGCCGTAGTTCTTGTGGACGACGGGCTCCCCGTCGCGGCGGACCAGCTCCGGCACGTACTGCCAGGCCTCGCTGTCCCGCTTCATCCCGTCGTCCGAGTGCTGCACCCAGATCACCGGCACCGCCTCGGCGCGGGCCTTGGCCACGAGCGTGTTGATGTTCGCGATCACGCTGTCGACGTTGTGAGCGCCGTCCACCGCGCCGTGCTGCATGTCGATCACCAGCACCGCGGTGTTCGGGCGATCGGGCAGGGTCGTCATCAGGCTCTCCTGATCTCTCGTCTTGCTCGTCACGGCGGCCGAGTCCGGCCGGGGAACTTCTGCTCGCCCCACAGTAGATCGGGTCACTGACAACGCCACCGGAACGCGGGAAGGGGCCGGCGGGACCACCTCGCGGACCCTCGCCGGCCCCTTCCCTCTCCACCTGGCACCACCCGGTCCGTCACTACCGGGGCAGCACCACGACATACGCCGCCGGATCGCGGTCGTTCGAGGCCATCAGCGCGGTCCGTACGACCGTGGCCTGCTGCTCCATCGCCTCATGGAGCTTCCTCGGGGTGATGTGGACGACGGTGATGCCGAGCCGCTCCAGGTGCTCGCGCTTGCGGGCGTACTCGGACCACCCGGCGTCCCGGTCCTGGCGCGGGGTGCGGGTGTCCAGCTCGACCGCCACCGCCTGCTCGGGCCAGTACGCGTCCAGACCGCCGAGGCGCGGGCCGCCGGGCAGCCGCAGGTCGACGTTCCAGACCGGGTCGGGCAGCCCGTGCTCGTGGACCATCCGGTACAGGCGGGTCTCCGCGATCGCCCTGCCCTCCGCCTTCAGCGAGTCCACGGCGTCCACCACCTGCGGGCGGCCGAGCAGCCGCGCCGCCGTCAACTCCTTGACGACCGACGCCGGTTCGCAGTGGCCGCCGCGCACCGCCTCCGTGAGCAGCCGGAGCACGGCGCCCGCGTCGGTCAGCTCCGCGACCGCGTCGGCCAGGGCCCGGGGCACGGCGGCGACCGGGACCCCGGTCACGAAGGCGGGGGCCGGCAGCGCGGGCGTGCGGACGATGCGGACGCAGCCGGTCGAGCGCAGCCGGCGCATGCGGGGAACCAGCACGTCGATCGTGCCGCGGGAGAGCAGCGGCGCGGCGGAGGTGAAGCCGTGCAGGGCCAGTGCCGCCGGCCCGGTGATCAGCGCGTCCGCGTAGGGCGGGGCGGGGTGCGGCTCCTCGGCGCCCGGCTGGACGGGGATGTGGACCGCCCGTGCGGGGGCGGGGGACCGGGTGGCGTACAGCAGCGCCGCGTGCAGCCGCTCCTCGGTGGTGGGCGGGCCGGGGCGCAGAAGGAAGACGCCCGGAAGGATCCGCTGCCAGGGTCCGCCGGGCCGGCAGCGTTCGTTGGCGTCGGCGCCGGTCACGCCCTGGCCGCGCAACTGGGCGGTGGTCAGGACCCGGCGCTGTACGTGGGACAGGTGGCGCAGGGGGCGGGGGGAGAGCGGGGGGATGTGGTTCATGCCCCGGGGTTTCCCGCCGGGGAGCCGCCCTCTAACCGTTGTTACACGCCCGTCGGCGAATCGGGACAAGCGCGCCCTAAAGTACGGGCGTTCGATTGCCGAAAGATGCTGGTCCGGACGGAGATTAATACGGGTTACGGCTCTGAATACCTGCATTTCGTAACCAGTGGGCGCATCGGATCAGTTCACCGGCGAGGGCACCGGACGCGCGGGGCGCCGGTGCCCTCGGGGCGGGTTCGCGCGGAGCGGGGTTCAGCCCGCCGCGGCGATGTCGCAAGCCTGCCCCCGCAGCGCCCGCGCCAGATCGTCACGCGCCTCCAGCACCAGCCGGCGCAGCGCGGGCGGCGCGTCCTCGTGCGCCGCGAGCCAGGCGTCCGTCGCCTCCAGGGTCTCCGGGGAGTCCTGGAGCGAGGGGAACAGCCCCCTGACCACGTCCATGCCGATCTGGATGGACCGCTCCGCCCAGACGCGGTCGATCGCGGCGAAGTACTTCGCGGTGTAGGGCGCGAGCAGCTCCCGCCGGGACGGCTGGGCGAAGCCGGAGATCGTCGCCTCGACGAGGGCGTTGGAGAGCGCGTCGGACTCCACGACGGCGGCCCAGGCCTGGGCCTTGACCGCGGCCGAGGGGCGGGCCGCGAGGCAGCGGACCTGGTGCCGCTTGCCGGACGCCGTGTCGTCGCGGGCGAGTTCGGCGGCGAGGACGGACTCATCGGCGGCCCCCTGCGCGGCCAGCGGCTCCAGGAACGCCCAGCGCAGCTCTTGGTCGACCTCCAGCCCGTCGATCTTGGCGGTCCCCTCCAACAGGCCCTGGAGCAGCTGAAGATCGGCCTCCTCCGACGCGATGTCGGCGAAGAAGCGGGCCCAGGCGAGCTGGTGCTGGCTGCCCGGCTCGGTGAGCCGCAGCTCCTTCAGCGCACCCTCGGCGAGCAACCGCCCGCCCTCCGCGCGCCAGTCGGGCGCCACGTAGTGGACGAGCGCGGAGTTCGCCCAGGCGTGCAGCATCTGGAGCACGCCGATGTCGGACTCGCGGCCCGCGAAACGCAGCACCAGGCCGATGAAGTCCCGGGCGGGCAGGATCGCGTCGCGCGTGAGGTTCCACAGCGCCGACCAGCACAGGGCACGGGCGAGCGGGTCGGTCATCTCGCCGAGCGCGTCCCGCAGCGTGGCCAGCGAGCCCTCGTCGAAGCGGATCTTGCAGTACGTGAGGTCGTCGTCGTTGACCAGGACGAGGTCGGGGGCCTCCGCGCCGACCAGTCCGGTGACGACCGTGCGCGGCCCGTCGACGTCCACCTCGGCGCGCGCGTAGCGGACGAGCGAGCCGTCCCCGCCCTCGCGCAGCGACTGCCGCCGGTAGAGGCCCACGGCGACGCGGTGCGGGCGCAGTCGGGGGTGCGACTCGGGGGCATCCTGGAGGATCGCCAGCTCGGTGACGCGTCCGTCGGAGCTCAGGATCACCTGCGGGGTGAGGGAGTTGACGCCCGCGGTCTGGAGCCAGGAACCGGCCCAGGCGGCCATGTCCCGTCCGCTCGTCTCCTCCAGGACCGACAGCAGGTCGCCGAGCCGCGTGTTGCCGTAGGCGTTCCGCTTGAAGTAGCGGCGGGCGCCCTCCAGGAAGGCGTCCTGTCCGACGTACGCCACCAACTGCTTGAGGACCGAGGCGCCCTTGGCGTAGGTGATGCCGTCGAAGTTCAGCTTGGCGTCCTGAAGGTCACGGATGTCGGCCGTGATCGGGTGGGTGGACGGCAGCTGGTCCGCGCGGTACGCCCAGGCCTTGCGGCGGTTGGCGAAGGTGATCCAGGCGTCGGTGAAGCGGGTCGCGCCGACGTTGGCGAACGTGCCCATGAAGTCGGCGAAGGACTCCTTCAGCCACAGGTCGTCCCACCACACCATGGTCACCAGGTCGCCGAACCACATGTGCGCCATCTCGTGCAGGATGACGTTCGCCCGGGCCTCGTACGACGTCTGCGTCACGTTGCCGCGGAAGATGTACTCCTCGCGGAAGGTGACGAGACCCGGGTTCTCCATCGCGCCGAGGTTGTACTCGGGCACGAACGCCTGGTCGTACTTCCCGAAGGGGTACGGGTAGTCGAAGTGGTCGTGGAAGAAGTCCAGCCCCTGCTTGGTCACCAGGAACACGTCGTCGGCGTCGAAGTGGGGGGCCAGGCCCTTGCGGCACAGCGCGCCGAGGGGGATCTCCAGCGTCGTACCGTCGTCGAAGGCGCGGGAGTAGGAGTCCGTCACATAGTGGTACGGGCCGGCCACGACGGCCGTGATGTAGGTCGAGATCGGCTTCGTCTCGGCGAACTTCCACACACCGTCGGCGAGTTCACCGGAGCCGTTGCTCCAGACGGTCCAGCCCTCGGGGGCCCGCACCTCGAAGCGGAACGGTGCCTTGAGGTCCGGCTGCTCGAAGTTGGCGAAGACGCGCCGGGAGTCGGCGGGCTCGTACTGCGTGTACAGATACACCTCGCCGTCCTCGGGGTCGACGAAGCGGTGCATGCCCTCGCCGGTGCGGGAGTAGGCGCACCGGGCGTCCACGACGAGTTCGTTCTCGGCGGCGAGGTCCTCCAGCCGGATGCGGGAGCCGTCGAAGACCTCACCCGGGTCGAGGTCCCTGCCGTTGAGCGTGACGGTCGTCACGCGCGGAGCGATCAGATCCGCGAAGCTCGCCGCGCCCGGCTCGGCGCAGCGGAAGCGGAGCGTGGTGACCGAGCGGAAGGTGCGGGGCTCGCCGGCCGCCTCTCCGCGCTCCGGCTCCCCGACGGCCGAGCGCAGGTCGAGGAAGACGCCGTAGCTGTCGACGGACAGCAGTGCCGCCCGCTCCTGGGCCTCGTCGCGGGACAGATTCTCACCGGGCACGGCTGCACTCCCTCATGGCGTCATAGACATGCGCGAACAGGACCGATCCTGCCATGTGCCCCTGACGCCGGGCACTGCGACGGCGGAGACACCGGGGAATCGCGCCGACGCGCGGGAATCACACGGACGCGCGGGAATGGTGCGGACGCGTGCCGGTGTTGGCCTCGGAAAGACCGCGTTCCGAGGAGAGCCATGCCCGAGCAGACCGCTCAGACCAGTTCCGGCAAGACCCCCGTCGACTTCTGGTTCGACCCGCTGTGCCCCTGGGCCTGGATGACCTCGCGGTGGGTGCTGGAAGTGGAGAAGGTCCGCGACATCGAGGTCCGCTGGCACATCATGAGCCTCGCCGTACTGAACGAGCCCAAGCTGGACGAGCTTCCCGACCACTACCGCGAGATGCTCGCGACCACGGCATGGCAGTCGGTCCGGGTGGTCACCGCCGCCTGGCAGAAGCACGGCGACGACGTCCTCGGCCCGCTGTACACCGCGCTCGGCACCCGTTTCCACAACGACGGCACGGGCCCGACCAAGGAGGCCATAGCCGGCGCCCTCGAAGAGGTCGGACTCCCCGCCGACCTGATCGACTACGCCGACCAGGCGGACTTCGAGTTCGACGCCGAGCTGCGCGCCTCCCACAAGGAGGGCATCGAGAAGGTCGGCCAGGACGTCGGCACCCCGGTCATCGCCGTGCCCGGCGCCGACGGCGAGCAGCTCGCCTTCTTCGGCCCGGTCGTCACCCCGGCCCCCAAGGGCGAGGAAGCCGCCAAGCTCTGGGACGGCACGCTCATGGTCGCCTCGGTACCGGGCTTCTACGAGATCAAGCGCACGCGCACGGCGGGCCCGGACTTCAGCAACCTGTAGGCGGCTCCGGTCCGGTGCCGGTCAGGGGGCCGGTCCCGGGGTTCCGCCACCGGGGGTCCGCCACCGGCGGCGGACTACGTGGCGTCGGGCTCGGGGAAGTTGTCGCCGTCGCGCCAGTTGCTCCAGCGCTGGAAGCGGCGGCAGCCCGGACGGGTGCAGCGGTGGTAGGCGGCCGGGTCGTCCACCTGTTTGATCTTGCGCACCGCCTCTTCCTCGTCCTTGGTGAGCTTGCGGAACTTCTGCAGCGGTCCTCCGCAGTTCGGGCAGTGCACGTCCACGGCGACACCTCCGTATGAGAACGGACGGGAAAGGTCGAGAAGCATCCGGGTGCCGAACGCCGGCTCCGCGAGCGTAAG
>NZ_JBHWVI010000213.1:0-15291 GCF_042737005.1 Streptomyces sp. NPDC060027 | reverse complement strand
CTCTTGCAGCATGCGGGAGACACGGGCGTGCTGGGTAGCGGCGTCGACAGGTACCTGCATGGCTGTGGCCGCGGCGGCCTCAAGGTCGCCCTGGGAGACTTCGAGGGCTTCTACCTCGGGCATCAGGAATTCTTCCACGACTTCGCGGAGAACCATCTCGGCAGCCGCCGGGTCGCGGAGGAGGGGAGGCGACACTCGACGGCAATTTCAAGTCCACAGGAGGAGCCATCCCACCATGTGTTTGCTTGCGCCTAATAGCCGCGCAACAGACCGGAGTTGGCGGCGTTATGGGGTGATTCCGCTCTTGTTCGGGTTACCTGCCTCCGGTAGCCTTCACCGGGTCTTTCAGGTGAACGGGGGGAATATGAGAGTCTGGTACTTCTTCTTTTCGGTGGGACTTTGGCTCATTGCGCTGCTTTGTTTCTTCGCTTGTTTCGCGCTCTTGGAGGGCTCGCGGTCCGACTCGACCTATCGGCGGAAGCCCGCGCTTGCCGCGCTGTGGGCGGTAGTCGGCGTGGCGTGCGTGGGGTTCGGCATCTACCTACTTTCGCTGTGACGCCTCGAGCTTTTGCCTCGGGTTTCGCCTTCGCTTCGACCTCGGAGCTATCTCGGCGTTGCTTTTCCAAGGTGAGTACGGTCTTGGCGATTGACGTCATGCGGTTGGGGCTGATCCGGGATCTTCGGAGGACGGCAGGACTTCAGCGCGGTACAGGGCATTGATGAGCGTGGATTCTCTCGCGATGTGGTGGCCGCGTGGGGTGGTCATGTGGCGGAGGCTGTCGTCCATGCACTCCATGCGGAAGTCCCGGCGGGTTGCCGCGGCCTCCAGTCGGCCGCTCTCCTCGCGCAGCGCGCTGAGCCCCTGACGGGTCAGCAGGCCGGGAAGCGGCAGGTAACCGGTCTCGGCGAAGCGGGCGCGCAGCGGTATGGGATGTCCGGGACGCGCCCATGACTGCGCCCCGGGGACCTGGCAGCGATCGCCAACTGCTGAAAGCCTGACGCCAGAGGGGCCCTGGCGGGTCATTTGTTCGGCTGGCTCTGCAGCAGTTCGCCGTACCGCCTGCTGCACGAGCCCGGGGCCCCGACGCGTCAGTCAGCCTGCTCCTCACCAACCTGGTGCACTGAAAGAACAGGGGAAGGCGCTTTCGTTGAAGCTCGCTCGGCAGGGGCGCGCAGCGTCCGTACCCGTGGCGAGAGCAGAGCCCCGGTGGTGGCCAGGACGATCATGATCGCGCAGCCGGCCAGCGCCTGACCGGTACCGACAGCTGCGGCGACCGGGCCTGCAATCAGCAGGCCGAGCGGGGCCAGGGCGAGAGAGCCGAACCAGTCGTAGGAACTGACACGGGACAAGATCTGCTCGGGGATCTCTCGCTGGATGGTAGTGGCCCACAGCACGCCGAAGACATCGCTGGCGATGCCAGAACCGAACATGGCGGCGGCGATCAACCACACCGGGGCTTGAGCACTAAGCAGATCGATCGGCACGGCGGCCGGGAACATACACAACAGCGCAACAGGAGCGATCGGCTCCATGTAAGTGGGGCCGGTGTTCCTGTAGAAGTTCATCGTCTGCCGCTCCGCCGACATGATCGTCAGCACGTGCAGCTCCGACAACGGGTCCGTCCCGTCCTACAGGTCGGTACGGGTATCGCGGCCGATGCGGGTGTGGACACGGACGGTGGAGCGGCCGCCGGACTTCAGGGGCCTCCGCTTCAGTGCGGGACTCGTCACCGGACCCGCGCGGAGGGCCTAGCGTTTGATCTCGCCGGCGCTGGAGGGGGAGCTGCCCAGCTTCCACCCGGACGACTGCCAGGCGCGGAACGTTCGCCCCGACTCGACGGCCTCCTTGTTCCGGGCGAACTCCCGCTCGGCAGCAGGAGTGTTCCACTGCCGGGGTGCGCTCCGCCCCAACGGCTCATGGCCCGCCCCGGCCAGGGCATCGGAGCTGACGACGAACCACGTTCTGAAACGAGGCCCGCTTCTACAGCTGAGGCGCTTGGCCATATTTCCCGGCGGCTGCTTCGGGATCGGGTCCCTCGACCTGGTCGGAGTCGGCCTGGCGCCATCCGTCAGAGGTCCAGCGCAGGGTCATGGTGATGGTGAACACGTTGGTCTCGATCGGGATCTCTTTGACGCCCTTGCCGGTCAGCCCGAACAGGCCCCTGCACCACACCGCCACGGTGGCCTCGTGCGGGTTGTAGCTGCGGAGGGTGCTTCCGGCGGACATAGTACGGCTCACGAACTCGGCTCCGGCCGACGAGTGCCGGGTGCAGTTGAGCAGTTGAGCAGTTGAGCAGTTGAGCAGTTGCCGGGAGACGACGATGGAGGCCGACCTGGGTCAGGTCGGCCCCCATGGGCTAATTGCGATCTAGTGCTGGATTCCTCATTTTCTGGGTATAAGTCCTGGTGGCGGGGTGCTTCGGGTACTCGGGGGCGGGTGCTGGACGGTGGTGTTACGGGCACGGTCGAGCCGTGACGAGAACGAGGAACGGGTCGTGCTTCGGCTGTCGCGAGCGCGCAAGGCTCCGCGTGATCTGGTGCTGCGGGCACGGATGGTCGAGCTGAGCTGGGCCGGAGAGTACGTCCCGGCCATCGCTGACGAGTTGAGGTGCAGTCAGAAGACGGTCCGTCGTTGGTTGCACCGCTTCAACCGCTTGGGCCTGGACGGGCTGGAGGATCTGGGCGGGCAGGGCCGCAAACGGCGGATCACCGAGGGGGAACGCTCAAGGATCATCGGCCTGGTCAAGCAGCCGGCTCCGGGCCGGCTGACTATGCAGGCGGACGGCGAGCTGGCTGCGGAGGATGAGTCCGGGCCACCGGAGTGGACCCTTGACGCACTGGCACCCGAGGCCAGGAGGCTGGGCATCGAGGTCGGCCGCAGCCAGGTCCGCCGGATCCTGCTGGCCGAGGGGGTGCGCTGGCGCCGCACCCGGTCCTGGACCCGCTCGAGAGACGCGGATTTCGAGGGAAAAGGACCAGGATCATCGAGCTCTACACCTGCCCGCCCGAAGGCGCGACGGGTCGTCTGCGCCGACGAGCTCGGACCGGTGATCCCCCGCACGTTCCCGCCGGCGCCGGGCTGGTCGCCGGACGGCTGCCGCATCAAGGCGGAAGTCGACTACGGTCGCGGACCGGAGAAGACGTGGGTCTACGGCGCCCTGCGAGTACGGGACGGACACGAGGTCACCATGACCGCCTCCTCCCGCAACAGCGTCTTCTACCAGCAATTTCTTCAGAAGGTCGAGGCAGCCAATCCCACCGGGGACATCTACGTCGTCACCGACAACCTGTCCTCGCACAACAGCCTGTCCATCCGGACCTGGCTGGAGGACCACCCGCGAATCCGGCACGTCTTCATCCCCGTCGGCGCCTGCTGGCTCAACCTCCAGGAAGGCTGGTGGCGCATCTTCCGCAAGGCCGCCCTCGCCGGCCAGTCATTCGCCGGGCCCGCCGAGATCGAACACGCCACCCGCCTCGCAACATCCCAGCTCAACGCCCGAGCCCGGCCCTGGGTATGGGGCAGACCCGCACCACCAACACGCCTACTGCGACGCCGATATATGTACATCCAATGAGGAATCCAGCACTAGAGCGGTTGCCTCTCACATGCCGCGATCTGGGCCGTACCAAGGCTCGGGGCGTTCGTCAGCGGACATCGGAAGGCGCTGCAACTGCACGGGGCCAGGGTAAAAGGCTGCGCTGTTGGGCCCGCTCATGTCTTCGCCGATGAGGTAGCGGTAGAGCCATTCCGTGAAGCTCATGTGGTGCTCTGCCCAGGTTTCGTCATAGTTCACCAGGAGCCTCGGAGTATCGGGGGCAGCGAGCAGGAAGATGGTCTCTCCTCGGTCGGTGCTCGCAATCGGCCACAGCCCGTTGCGGGTGCCAAAGCTCAGCTCGTCGAGTCCGAAGAGCTGGCGGGGGTCCTCATCCGCGTCGAGATCGAGGTCGTCCCACGGCACCTCGGACCATGACTTGATCTTGCTTAGTATGTTTCGGCCCAGGTTCCACCGCTCGGTCGCGGGGTGGGAAAGGTACAGGTGCCCGTTGATCTGAATGGGGGCGAACGCGTCCACGAGGACCCTGTAGTCGGCAGGAAGTTGTATGCCTAGCTCTGCGTGGAGACGGTCCCAGGCACCCGGGTCCGCATGGCGGTTCTGGGCCGGGCCGAGCATAGCCATTACGGCAGCCAGGTAGTCAGTCATGAGTTCCTCGACGGTGTGCACGCGGCGCGGTCCGTCGCGTTGGGCCGCGCCATATAGAGCCGTACTTTACGGATCACGTTGAGTTGATGACCTTCGCCAGTCTGCGGTAGCAGATCAGAGCGGCGGCGATTCCCAGCGAAGGCGAGGAAGTGTCCTGCCTTGCGTTCGTACCGACGGTGCAGGCGGCGGCACCCGGCAAGCCAGGGGACCGTCCGCTCCACGGTCCAGCGGTGACGGCCCAGGCGCTGGGAGGACTCGACGCCCTTGCGCGCGATGCGCGGGTGGGGACCCGCGTTACTCCTTGTCCTCTGCAGGACTGCGGCGTTTCGGAACGCGCACCACGCGGCGAGGGGTGATGGCCGCGGTCTCGGACAGCCGTTCCATCCGCAGGAAGTGCACGTTGCGCATGTACAGCGCTTCGGCCTGGAAGTCGGTCTCGTTGACCGGGCGCCGCTTGGTGGCCACGAGTCCGGCATCGCCGAGTTCCCGCAGCCCCTTACTGCGGGTGTCCTCGCTCAGGACGAAGCGGCCCTCAGCCTCGCGCGGGCTGAACCACAGAGGAACCTCCTCGCTGATCCCTCCGTTCTCGCACAGCAGCGCCAGGAACATGGCCACCGCAGCGCCGGATAGCCATGCTCATGCGCCAGTCGGGCCGCCAGAACGGAGAGCGCTGTTCCGGACGCTTGGGCCACAGCAGACGCAGTGCGATGGACAGGCGGGTCTTGTAGTTCTTGTACGGCTCCCCGCCCACCTTGACCAGCTCGGTGCGGGCCTCGCGGGCCGCGGCATAGAACGGCTTGAACAGGGACTCGTTGGCCTTGCCGGTCCAGGAGTCGTGGATGGTCACGGGTGCGGTGAGGTGGCCGTCGCGGTGGAGGCGTTCGAGCTGTTTGATGTGGGGGGTGGTGACCCACACGCGGCTCTGGTCGTCGGGTCGGTCGATGAGTCGGCCGAGGGGGTGGGGCATGCCCGGGTGGTTCCACTTCGGGATGTCGGGAGAAACTCATCTTCCGCGACCCGGCCCGCACCATCTCCCTGACCACCGCCGTCGTGCTGCCCAGGCCGCTGGCCGACGACATGCTGCACGGCACTCTCGACCACCTCCCCAACCCCCGCGACCGCCTCAGCTTCGTGCTCGCCGCCGTGCACGCCCTGAGCACCCACGACCAGCGTCACCTGCTGCTGGACGACCTGGACCACACCCACGCCACCCTCCGCGTGCGCCGCACCGGCAGGCCCGTCCACACCGTCTACCTGGACGAACTCACCTACCGCCTGGCACGGCAGTGGCTGGCCGCACCCCACCGACGCTGGCCCGCCACCACCAGCCCCTACCTGCTGGTCACCGCACACACCGCCACCGACGACACCCAGCCCCCGGTGTCGATCGAGGCGATCAACAAGCCCCTGCGCGCCCACGGCCACCAGCCCGGCAGCCTGCGCATGGACCGCATCCTCAACGAGGCCCAGCACGCCGACGACCCCCTCCACCTCATCCGCCTCTTCGGCCTCGCTCCCCGCACCGCCATGAAGTACATCCACGCCGCGCACCCGCACCGCAGCCGGCCTGACCCCATCACGTCCTGAGCAGCACGAGCTGCAGGAATGTGAGTTGGGCACTCCGACTGGGGACGTTGCGGTAGTTGAGCACGGCCCGACAGTCCTGCGGTGCCGGTACTTGGGTAGCGGATCAGGCTGTCTGTCGGCACGAACTGCGCACTCCACTCGCGTGCCTGCGGCCCAGCGAGCGAGTTGAGCGGCGGCTGAGGGGCTCTGGCCCTTGTTCTTGCCCACGGTGGTGACACGATTCTGGGGGATCTGCGGTACGGGCACATCCTGGCGGTCGCCGCGTACGTGTACATGGTCGGCCACATAAGCGGTCGGCGCACCCCGAAGCGAGCCGAGGCGGCTGCCTTCACCCCTACGTCCGGCATTACTTGGCTAGCCACACGATTGCTGTTACCTTGATTATGTGGCCAGCCACACTTTTGGTGGCCGAAGGGAATGGAGTCATCATGAAAGCCATCGTTTTCGACCAGTTCGGCGGCCCGGACGTGCTGCACGAGGCGGACATCGAGGTTCCGCAGCCCGGCCCCGGCCAGGTCCGGGTCCGCGTGAGGGCCGCCGGGCTGAACGCGCTGGACGGCAAGATCCGTGCCGGGATGATGGAGGCCGTCCGCCCGACGACCTTCCCCGCCGTCCCCGGTGGCGAGCTCGCCGGCGTGGTGGACGCCCTGGGTGAGGGCGTGAGCGACGTGCAGGTCGGCGATGAGGTGCTGGGCTGGTCGGACACCGGCTCGTACGCCCAGTACGCGCTGGCCACCACCGTGGCCCCCAAGCCCGCCGGCCTCGACTGGCAGCACGCGGTCGCGCTGCCGGTGGCCAGCGAGACGGCCGAGCGGGTCCTGAACCTGCTGGGGGTCGCCGCTGGGGAGACCGTGCTGATGCACGGCGCGTCCGGAGCGGTCGGAACCCTGGCGGTCCAGCTCGCCACGGCCCGTGGAGCACGCGTGATTGCCACCGCGGGCCCCTCCAACCAGGAATACCTCACCTCGCTCGGCGCCACCGCGACCGTGTACGGCGAGGGCCTGGTCGAGCGGGTGCAGGCGCTGGCCCCCGACGGCGTGGACGCGGTGTTCGATCTGGCCGGGAAGGGAGCCCTGGAGGACTCCATCACCCTGCGGGGCGGCACCGAGCGCATCGTCACCATTGCCGACTTCGGTGCACGGCAGCTGGGCATCACCTTCTCCCAGGGGTCCCAGGAACGCTCGACCGCCCGCTTGGCCGCTCTGGCCCAGGACGCCGCGGCCGGCAAGCTCGTCACCACCGTCACCGCCTACCCGCTCGACCAGGCGGCCACGGCCCAGCAGGTCAGCGACGCCGGGCACGTGCGGGGCAAGCTCGTCCTGAGCGTCGACTGAGCACGCCCGCCCACCGCCTCCCCACGACCACCCGCTGCCTTTTCGGTGACCGGCCGGTCACTGCCATATCGAAGGACCCCCTCATGCTGGATTCCCTGTGGACGCCGACCACTCTTGGCGGCATATCTCTGCCGCACCGCCTGGTCATGGCCCCCATGACCCGCGACCGCTCCACGCCGGAAGGCGTACCGACCGAGCTGAACGCCGAGTACTACGCCCAGCGGGCCTCGCATGCGCTCGTCATCACCGAGGGAACCCAGCCCTCCGCCGACGGCCAGGGCTACCTCCTGACCCCCGGCATCCACAATGACGAGCAGATCGCCGGGTGGCGCAAGGTCACCGACGCCGTGCACGCGGCCGACGGCCGGATCGTCATCCAGCTGATGCACACCGGACGCATCGCCCACCCCGACAACACCCCCCACGGGCGCCGGCCGGTCGCCCCTTCGGCGATCCGCCCACAGGGCGCGATGTTCACCGCGTCCGGGCCCCAGGAGATGCCGACCCCCCGCGCCCTGTCGACGCAGGAGGTCGCGACGACCGTCGACGACTTCCGCCGCGCCGCAGCGGCTGCCGTCGCGGCGGGCGCGGACGGTGTGGAGATCCACGGCGCCAACGGCTACCTGGTGCACCAGTTCCTGTCCGACAACACCAATCAGCGCACCGATGGCTACGGCGGCTCGATCGAGGGCCGCATCCGCTTCGCCGTCGAGGTCGCCGCCGCGGTGGCCGACGAGATCGGCCCGGAGCGCACCGGTATCCGTATCTCCCCCGCAAACCCCTACAACGACATCGCCGAGTCCGACACCGCCGAGCTGTATCCGGCGCTCCTGGACGCCCTGCGCCCCCTTGACCTGGCCTACCTCCACGTGATGCACGCGGGCGACGAGGAGCTGCTGGGCACCCTGCGCGCGCAGTGGCCGACCACGCTGATCCTCAACCGGGGCGGCACCGACCTGCCCGCCCGCGCGAAGGACCTCGACAACGGCACGGCCGACCTCGTCTCCGTCGGCGCCCTCGCGCTCGCCAACCCGGACCTGGTCGAGCGGCTCCGCGCCGGCGCGCCGCTGAACACCCCCGACCCGGCGACCTTCTACGGCGGCGGAGTGGCCGGCTACACCGACTACCCCACCCACACCGGCTGAGGAACCGAACCATGCCCACCCCCGAACCCCGCATCCCCACGACGGCCGGCGCAGGACCGATGAGCTACGCGATCTTCCAACTCGCCCGCGCCCACCGCGCCTACGCCGCCACCCTGCTGCGCGAGATGGACCTGCATCCCGGACAGGAACTGCTGCTGATGCACCTTCTTGACCGGGACGGCCAGTCCCAGTCCGAGCTGCTCGAATGCCTCGGCGTGGACCACTCCACCATCTCCAAGGCGCTACGCCGCATGCAGGACGCTGGCCTGGTCCTCCGCGAGCCGGCCGCACATGACCGGCGCGTCATGGTGGTCCACCTCACGGACAAGGGCCGTGCCATGCGCGAACCCATAGCAGCCCTGTGGCAGAGCCTGGAGGAGACCTCCGCGCGGAATCTGTCGGAGCAGCAGGCGGAGTCCTTCGTCGAGACCGCGTACGCCATCACCGAGGCGATCAGCAGCCGCGCGCTGCCGCAAGAAGAGTCCGCGTGACTCCCCGGTGTGCACCCCATGCCCGCATACGCCAGACCACACGTGATGAGGGGCGCGCGGACTGGGGTGCACACCGTCCCGCATACGGCGCGACCACCGCCAGGTCGGCCATATCACCCGCCCCGTCCCGGCTGCCTTCGCACACGGCACGCGGCACGTGGCGGCGAGGCGCACCGCGGATCCGACCCCACGGCCCGCCTCCATTGGCCCCCGGCACGCGGGCGCCTATGTCTGCAGCCACCCCTGCCCTCCCACCAAGCCCCACGCTGATGACCTGACGGAAAGTGAGACCCCCATGCCTGCCACCGACTCAACCACCCTCCCGGTCCTCGTCGTCGGGGCGACCGGCTCCCTGGGGAGCAAGGTCGTCGACGAACTCCTGGGGCGCGGCAAGAACGTCCGCGCCTTGGTGAGGCCGGCCAGCGACGCCAGCCGGCTCGAAAGCCGGGGCGTTCAGATCGCCCGCGGCGACATGCTCGACGTCGACTCGCTCGTGGCCGCCATGAACGGCGCCGACGCCGTCATCACCACCGCCGCCGGCAACGCCAACCTCGCCGAGGCCGCCCACCGCACCGGCATCCGGCGGTTCATCCTGACCAGCATCCTCACCAGCGACCAGACGCCCGATGTCCCGCACTTCTGGCACAAGAAGCTCGCCGAGGACAAGCTCGAACAGCTCGGCGTCCCGTTCGTCGCCCTGCGCCCGGGGGCGTTCCTCGACCAGGTCGCGAGCATGGCGGGCGACCCGGTCGACAAGGGCCGCATGGTGTGGATCGGCAAGGCCACCGTCCCGCTGACCTTCGTCCACAGCTCCGACCTCGCGGCGTACCTGGCAGCCGCGGTCGACGCCGAGGCCGAGGCCGGTGAGCGGATCGACATCGGCTGGGACCGTCCGGTCAGCGTGCGAGAGGTGGCCGAGGTGATGGGCGGCCGGGCCGGAAAGAAGATCAAGGTGTGGGCCCTCCCGTCCGCCGTCGCCCGCGCCGCAGGAGCCGTCGCCGGCCGCTTCATGCCCCTGATCAAGGACATGGCCGCGATGTTCCGCTGGTTCGAGACCGGACGCTACGTCGCCGACCCCCGCCGCCAGGAGCAGCTGTTCGGCCCCGTCCCCACGGCCGAGGAGGCCCTCGCCCGGTTCACCGACGAGCTGCGCACCGCACAGCACCGGTGACAGGCCCGCGTCCCATTCTCGCGCCCGGCGGCCTGACCAGGACGCCTCGGGCCTATCCCTCCTAGACCCGAGGAAGGAAACACTCATGAACGGATCGCCCCTGCAGACGTTCGCCGCCGAGTGCGCGGAGGAACTTCCCGGAGCCCAGCTGGAGCATCCCTTCGGCCCGGACTGGGAGGTCTTAAGGTACGCGGCAAGGTGTTCATGCTGATGACCGAGGTCCCCGGGCGCCCCGTCGTGATCCTCAAGGCGGACCCCGGCGAGGCCCACGCTCTCCGGGAACACAACAGCCACATCACCCCCGGCTACCACATGAACAAGAAACACTGGATCACGCTGGAGGGCGGGACAGGCGTCGACGAGAAGCTCGTCAGGGAACTCGTCACCGACTCCTACCTGCTCGTTGTCTCCCACCTGCCCAAGGCCGAACAGCCCGTCGACCCGCACAGCTACGGCACCAGCACGCGGGCGACCCGGTGAGCACGGCCGGTGGCCGCCTTCATTACACCCTCCCGAGCGCAGGCCGTACGAGCCCCTGCTGCCTCAACCGGCTGGACGATCGCCGTCTCGACCTCAGGTGGCCAGCCAGTTCGCTGCCTTGGGCCCTCAGGAATCCGCGAACCGGTCGGCTTCTGGACGGGCCGATCCCGACCCGCACGTCCACGCCCAGCCTAGAAATGGTCCGGATCCGCAACACCTCCCCCAGCCGGCCGGCGTCCACGCCGTGGTACCGCAGGGCTCCCTTGTTAGGCAGAGTTCGCTGTCTCAGTGGCCCCGCACCTCGCAGGCGACATATCACCCATACGTGTATGGCGTGGAGGACTATGTGGACAGCTTCGCGCTGAAGGGCTTTGTCCATGCGGCGGCAAGTGCAGCGGCCAAAGAGATGGGGGCGAGCAGCATGAAGAGGTGGCTGTAGTCGCCGAGTGGCGCGGCCATTGCGGCGCCTGCGAATGGAGCCACCGCGGCGGCGGTGGTTGCCGGAGCCGCAAGCAGGCCGGACAGACGACCGTAGTGGGTTGCCCCCCAGCGGTCGGTGATGGCTGTGGCCTGCAGCAGCGTGAGGTTTCCGCGGACGATTCCGGCCGCGAGGGATAGGGCGACAAGCAGGGCGTACGGGCCGGGGGCGATTGCGAAGGCTGCAGTGGTTGCGCCGCCCAGGGCGATGAGAGTGACCGTTCGGGCGGTGGCTCCGGTACGCCGGGCGAGGGTGGCGTACAACGTGCGCCCGAGGGTCTGTCCAGCGCCGCCGAGACCGAGAGCCCAGGCTGCCTGAGTGGTGGTGTAGCCGCGTTCGAGGAGCAGCGGGATCAGGGCGATGACGACGGCGTACATGGCGAACGCCGAGAGCGTGAACGCTGCGGCGAGGAACCAGAATGTTCGGGTGCGCGCGATCTCTGCCACGCCGCTGGCTACATGGGTGGAAGCGGGCGGGGCCTCGGGCCAAGGGCCGCGCAGGGCAAAGGCGTGGACCGGAATCGTGATGGCCGCCAACACGATGGCCAGGACCAGGTAAGTGCCGCGCCACGTGAGGTAGTTGGAAAGAAGGGCGGTCAGGGGCGCGAAAACTGTGGAGGCAAGGCCTCCGGCCAAGGTGACGATCGTCAGCGCGCGGACGTGGTCCGGTGCCCACCAGCGGGTAAGTGCGGCGAAGGCGGGCTGGTAGAACGTCGAGGCCATGGCGAAACCTGCCATTACCCACCCGGCAAAGAAGACCGGCAGGTTGGGCGCGGAGGCCACGATGGCAAGGCTCACTGCGCCCAAGAGCGAACCTGCGGTCATGACTCCACGCGGGCCGCGCTGGTCGATGATGCGCCCACCGCGGATTCCCGCCAAGGCGGAGACAACCAGCCCTGCGGAGAACGCCGCCATGGTTGCCCCCGCTGACCAGCCGGTCTGAGCGGTGATCTGTGGATTCAGTACGGGGAAGGCGTAGTAGACGATGCCCCAGCTGGTGATCTGGGTTACGCAGAGGGCGGGCAAAGCGGCGCGAGGCCGCGACCGGTCCCCGGTTCCGGTCGCGGCCTCGCTGGTCTGAAGGTTGGTCATCAACGGTCAGCAGCAGCTTGCCGATGAGGCCGTCGACACGTCCGGTGCGTCCTCGGTCGGGCCAGTGCAGCAGGTGCTGCCCTGTTGCTTGGCGAGGGTGTCGGCGTCGGCCTTCACGACGTAGACCTCCCAGGGTTCCTGTCCCGGGCCGTGGACCCACACCTTGTCCTGAAGGGCGTAACAGCAGGTGGTGTCGTTCTCCTCGACGGTGGCCAGCCCGGCTCCGGCGAGCCGGAGGGTGGCCGCCCGCACCGCCTCGGTCGTGTCGACCTCGACGCCGAGGTGGTCCATGCGGGTGTCCTCTCCCGCCGCGCCCTCGATGAGCACGAGTTTGAGCGGGGGCTCGGCGATGGCGAAGTTGGCGTAGCCGTCCCGGAGTTTGGCGGGCTCCGTGCCGAACAGCTCGGTGTAGAAGGCGATGGACGCGGCGAGGTCGGGGACGCGGAGGGCGAGCTGAACGCGGGACATGGTGAGCCTCCTGCTGGTGATGGGTGGGGTGGTGGGTCAGCAGCCGCCGGACTGGGCCGGAGCACCAATGCCGATCTGGAGCGTGGCCGGGGCAGCGCAGCAGCCTCCGCCGTCGCTGTCCTGCGCGGCGGCGGGGTCGTCGAACAGGCCGGCGCCGCCGCAGACTCCGGTCTCCGGCAGGGTCAGCTCGACCCGCTCGGCGGCTTCCTGGTCGCCCGCGATGGCGGCGGCGATCGAGCGGACCTGCTCGTAGCCGGTCATCGCCAGGAAGGTGGGGGCGCGGCCGTAGGACTTCATGCCGACGAGGTAGACGTCCTTCTCCGGGTGGGACAGCTCGTTGACGCCGTGCGGGTAGACGGTGCCGCACGAGTGCTGGTTGGGGTCGATGAGCGGGGCCAGTTCGGTGGGTGCCTGGAGGCGTTCGTCGAGGCCGAGGCGGAGCTCGGACAGGAAGGACAGGTCGGGGCGGAAGCCGGTGAGGACGATGACCTCGTCGACCGGGTCGAGGCGGCGGCTGTCCTCGCCGACGAGCACCAGGCGGCCTTCGGTGTCGCGCTCTATGGCGTCGGTGCGGAAGCCGGTGACCGCGTCGGCGTGGCCGTCGTCGACGGCGGCCTTGGCGGCGAGGCCGAGGGCGCCGCGGGCGGGGAGCTGGTCGGCGGTGCCGCCGCCGAAGGTGGAACCGGAGATGCCCCGGCGCAGGATCCACACGCCCTTGGTGCCGGTGCCGTCGTCGGACTTGGCGAGGTCGGCGAGGTAGGCGAGCGCGGTGAAGGCGGAGGCGCCGGAGCCAATGACCGCAGTGCGCTTACCTGCGTACCTGGCGCGAACGGCCGGGTCCTTGAGGTCCGGTACGCGGTAGGTGATCCGGTCGGAAGCGGCGTTCTCGCCGAGGGCCGGGAGGCCGCTGCCGCCAGCGGGGCTCGGGGTGGTCCAGGTGCCGGAAGCGTCGATCACCGCGCGGGCGAACAGCCGCTCCTCACGGCCGTCCGCGTGGGTGACGTGGACGACGAACGGCTGGTCCTCCCGGTCGGCGTCCACGATCCGGTCCCTGCCCGAACGGGAGACGCCGGTGACGGTGGCACCGAACCGGACCTTTTCGCCGAGAACGTTGGCAAGCGGCTGGAGGTACTGCTCGGCCCAGTCCCCGCCCGAGGGATAGGTGGCGGCATCCGGCTTCACCCATCCCGTCGGGGCGAGCAGCTTCTCGGCGGCCGGGTCGGTGACCTCGCCCCAGGTGGAGAACAGCCGGACGTGTGCCCAGTCGCGCACCGCCGCGCCAGCGACCGGCCCGGATTCCAGGACCAGCGGGGTGAGACCGCGGTCGACCAGGTGGGCGGCGGCCGCGAGTCCGGCGGGGCCGGCTCCGATCACGACGACGGGCAGATCGGTGGTGACAGGCGCGTTCACGGTCGACTCCTCGTTATTTCGACATCCGTCGATGGCTTGCGTTGCCAGCATGGCACCTGATTCGACGGGCGTCAACATAGACATCTATCTAATTCACCCCTTTGGCGCGAGGCATCGGGATGGCCGTTCCGGCTCTCGCCATGCTGCTTCGACGTGTGTCAACATAGATGCATGTCGAACACTGAGCTGTTGCCGCTGCTGGAGCCCGCCGATCAGGCGGTGGAACCGTGCTGCCCGCCGCTCACCGAGCGCCCGTTCACCGCCGAGGAGGCGGAGACGGCCGCGCGGATGTTCAAGGCACTCGGTGACCCGGTGCGGCTGCGACTCTTTTCCGCCGTGGCCTCGCACGAGGGCGGCGAGGCCTGCGTGTGCGACATCTCCGACGTTGGTGTCTCCCAGCCGACGGTCTCGCACCACCTGAAGAAGCTCAAGGAAGCCGGCCTGCTCACCTCGGAGCGGCGCGGCACCTGGGTCTACTACCGGGTCGAGCCGTCCGTGCTGGCCTCGATGGGCAAGCTGCTGAGCATCGCCCCGGCCTGACCGTGACCGTCAGGCAACGAGTTCAGCGATCTGCCGGGCGGTGTCCCGGGCAGGGCGGCCCACCCCGATGAGTGTTGCGGAGGCCGGGCCAGTCCAGTCGCCGTAGCCGAGCAGGTACAGGCGGGGCTCACCCTCCGCTTTCGTACCGTCGACGGCGATGTGGCCGCGTCGGGCGCGGAGTTGGAGCGGCGCGAGGTGGGACAGGGCGGGGCGGAAGCCGGTGCACCAGATGATCGTGTCGGCGTCGGCACGCGTGCCGTCGGCCCACTCGACGCCGCCCGGGATCAGGCGGGAGAACATCGGTCTCGCCTTGAGCAGACCGCGGTCGCGAGCGCCGCTGGATGCACCTTCGCCAGTACGGCACTACCACATAATCGAACCGGTGAACCGATGGCTCTGGGCATGCTGGAGACGAGGATCTGTGAGATGCCGACCCTATACAAGATACGACTGGGTCATTATCGAGAAGGCGTTGGCCTTCCCCTGTCAGACGCCTACATGGACAGACCGAGAGCAGCGCTAGTCACTGCTGCAAGCAACGACTGGCGCAGCCACTGGACGCCTTGTGTCACTCAGGCCTGTAATTCAGCTGAAAGTGCAGGGCGGCTCTCACTGTTCAACACGGGCTGACGGCCGGCCAGGGCGGCGTCGTTCAGTGAGTTCGTCCGGATTGGTCACGTGATGCCGAGGGTGGTCAGGGGTCGGGTGGCGTCGCGTGCGTGATGGCGGAGAGCGGCGGCGATGCCGGTGTGCCCGGTGAGTCGGAGGGCTCCGATGGCGAGGTTGCGGAGACTGGCCATGGGGGCGGTGCCGGTGTGGACGTGGGAAGTGTCCTCGGTCCAGGCAGTGTCGCGCACGTGGTGGATCTTGTTTTCGATGCCCCAGTGCCAGCGC
>NZ_JBHWVI010000212.1:0-15340 GCF_042737005.1 Streptomyces sp. NPDC060027 | reverse complement strand
GGATCAGCGTTGCTGAGCAACGTTGACCAGGAGGCCACGTGCACGCTGATCTGGACATACTCGTCCAGGGGCCGGACGCATGGCGCCCCGGCTCCTAGCTCACCTGCGAGTCCAAGCCAAGAAGCGTCGCTGTGGATCTCATGGCCTGGCGGGATGCGGCGCGGTAAACCGAGTCTGTGCATCACTCGTGAACTGGCCGACGCCTTGCC
This sequence comes from Streptomyces sp. NPDC060027, assembly GCF_042737005.1. Taxonomy (NCBI): domain Bacteria; kingdom Bacillati; phylum Actinomycetota; class Actinomycetes; order Kitasatosporales; family Streptomycetaceae; genus Streptomyces; species Streptomyces sp. NPDC060027. Next base: position 15,131 of record NZ_JBHWVI010000212.1, on the reverse strand, counting down.
GAAGAGCTGTCGTCCGATCAATGAGGTCCCGCCATCGCTCCGCCTCATCTGCGGTGCCGTCCGCGCGGGCGGCGCACCAGCGGTACAGAGCGTCTGTGGTTGAGGTCAAGGCTTCTCTGACCCCCTTGGCGCCTTCGGCGAGAGCCGGGGGTAGGCGGAGACCGAGGGCAATCTCCTGCAACATGCATTCGTCCTGGAGGCTTCGTAGGCTTCCTAGGATTTCGTCGCGCGATCCGATGCCATAGATCGCGAGCGTCTCCGCTCGGTTGGCTTCGAGTCGACCGACGGCCGCCACTTGGCCGATCTTGAAGAGTGCCTGATTGCATCGGTCGATGTAGAGAGTGCAGGCGTCGACCTCCATCTGCCACAGAGCATCTGCCCGCTGTCCGGCGAGTTGCAGCTCCACGCCCTCGACCGTGCCGCGAGCCTGCGCACTGCCGCCGGAGTAACCCCCAATGGCGCCTAGCGCCGCGCTGGCAATGCTGATCCCTGCTCCCAGCATTACTGCCCAGGTCTGATCCACGGTCGCGCCCTAACTCAGCGGTGGGTCTCTCGCGTGTCAGAGGTGTGCCGTGTGTATCGCAGATAGTGAACAGTGAGAGACAACGAGAAAGAGCGGGAGTCAGTGAGACTGACTCCCGCTCTCTCATCTAGGCATCCGCCCAGCTCAGCGCGTGGTTCTTGCTGGCTGTGTGGCAAGTGCCCCCGGCAGGATTCGAACCTGCGCACACGGCTCCGGAGGCCGTTGCTCTATCCCCTGAGCTACGGGGGCGTGTCGGGCGCTTTGTGTGCGGCGACGGGTAGAACCCTACCAGCTCTTTCCGGGGTGATCGCCACGTGTTTTGGTCGCGGCGGGTGGCGTTGTGGGGAGCTGAGGAGCGCCTGGGGGAGTGGGGCTGTGGCTGCGTTGGGTGACGGCGTTCCCACGGGGCGGAAGTGGGGAAAACCCGGACGCGGCGGTGGGCGCGCACCTACTCTCGAGTTGTGCCAGGCGCGTCCGGCCGGGTGCTTGTTGTGGACGACAACAAGGTCATCCGGCAGCTGATCAGGGTCAATCTCGAGCTGGAGGGTCTCGAGGTCGTGACCGCGGCTGACGGTGCCGAGTGTCTGGACGTCGTCCACCAGGTTCGGCCCGATGTCGTCACACTCGACGTCGTGATGCCTCGGCTCGACGGACTGCGAACCGCCGCTCGGCTGCGTGCTGATCCCCGGACGCGGAGTCTTCCCATCGCCATCGTCAGCGCCTGTACTCAGTACGAGGTCGAGAGCGGGCTCGACGTCGGTGTCGACGCCTTTCTCGCCAAGCCCTTCGAGCCCTCCGAACTCGTGCGGCTCGTGAGGCAGTTGATGGAGCGGCGTGAGGGGGGCGGTGGTGTCGTGGGCGGCGCCGTCGAGGAGACCGAGGGTGCGGGACGCACCGGTCATTGAGCCCGACCCCGCAGGCTGGTCGTCGTGGCGCCCCTATCAGATGGCCGGGCTGGCCCGACTCGTGTGGAGCAACCCGGTCGTCGGACTGTGCCGGACCGGCCGATTGGTGTGACGCGCGCCCCCTTCCTCTGTCTGCCCTCTGTCGCCGAGCTCCCGGGCCTGGAGGGCGTTGACGGTGAGCGTCTGGCTCGGAGCACGCCCCTCGCCTGCCGAGTCGTGTCGGACCGGCTGATTGGTGAGACGCGCGATCCCTTCCCCTGCCGCCCCTCTGTCGCCGAGCTCCCGGGCCTGGACGGCGTTCACGGTGAGCGCCTGGCCTCGCAGCACGTCGCCCCAGCTGCCGGCCCGCGCCGGACCCGCTGATTGCTGAGCTGCGCGCGCTCCCTCTGGCACCGAGGGGTGACCATCTGGCGTGGCTGCGTTCCCGGCGGCGCGTCTCGGGACCCGGCTTCCCCGAGTCCCCCGAGTAGTCCGGCCTGCCCGAGTGACCAGTGCTCGTTCCCGTCGCCCTGAACCCGGCTCGCGGAGTCAGTCGTAGAGCCCAGCGCACGCTCCCTCAGGCCTACAGCCTGGCCTACGGTCTCTGCCGTACCCGCCGATCGCTGAGATGCGCCCGTCCCCTCTATCGCCTCTTCGCCGAGTTCGGTCAGCGGAGCGGCCGGCGTTCCGGGGTAGCGCCCGGCCTGGGAACCCAGCCCAGAGTCCGGTCCAGAACCGAGCCTCGGAGCACGCCCCCCAAGCCACTGCCCTAGGAGCCGTCCTCGGGAGCCCAACCCCCTCGGAGACGGCCCCGGACTCCACCTCCCCCGTCCACATCCCGGACCATCGCCTAAACCGGCTCGCTTACCCACCCCCCTCCTCCCCTAGGCTTGCCCCGTGACTCCCGTCGAGCTCTCCCGTACCGTGCTGCGCGCGGTGCGTCGTGCTGTCGACGTGGGGGAACTGTCGATCTCCGTGCCCGCGAGCGTCGCGGTCACCCCGCCCGGGCCGGGCGGGTGTGGGGACTACGCGACGAACATCGCGCTGCGGCTGGCCGGTCCGGCCGGGCGACCCGCCCGGGAGGTCGCCGACGTCCTTCGGCCGCACATCGCGGATGCCCCCGGTGTCGCCGACGTGACCGTCACCGGACCGGGTTTCCTCAACATCACCCTCGGGGGTGGAGCGTCCGCCGCCCTGGTGGAAGAGGTCCTGGAGCAGGGGACGCGGTACGGGCACGGTGACACCCTCGCCGGGCAGGTCGTCGAGCTGCGCGTGCCCTATGACACCCGGGCCGAGGTCGTCGCCGACACCCTCGTACGGATCGTCGCCACCCAGGGTGGACGCGCCGAGGTCCGCCACGCCGAGCCCGTGAACCTGCGGCCCGTGCCCGCGCCGGAGAACCCCGCCCCGCTCGGCCCCGACGCCGCGCGCTGGGCACTCCTTCACCCGGCGTCCCACGATCGGCCCCGGATCAGCGCCGATCACCTTCTGCAGCGCGAGAGCAACCCTCTCTTCCGCGTCCGCTACGCCCACGCCCGCGCCCGGGCCCTCCGCCGCAACGCCGCCACCCTCGGCTTCACCGGTGCCCCGGCCCCCCGTGGGGCGCACCCTGCGGATCGCCCCGCGGACCTCCCCGCGGACGGTCCCGTCGTCAACACCGGCACCCTCACCGACGACGCTCGCCGTACAGACGCTTCCCCCGGGACCTCGGTCTCCGGGACCGGGACCTCCACCCCCAGAATCTCTGTCCCCGGGACCCCCACCCCCGGGACCCCCACCCCTCCCCACGAAGCCGATCTCCTCGTCGCTCTCGCCGAGTATCCGCAGGTCCTGCGGGTCGCCGCGCGGGATCGGGCGCCTGATCGGGTGGCGCGGCACCTTGTCGTCACCGCGGACGCTCTCCTCGGTTTCCAGCACGTCGTGCTGCCGTTCGGTGACGAGAAACCCTCGGCCGCCCACCGTGCCCGGCTCGCGCTCGCCGAAGCCGCCGGGACGGTGCTGGCCGGCGGCCTGTCCCTGCTCGGCATCAGCGCACCCGAACATCTCTGACTCAGCAGATGACACAGCAGAAAGCCCTACAGACATGAGCCGTTCCGCACACCCCGCCGGGCCCCGTCACGCCGATGTCCTCACCGAGGGCCACTACAGCGCGCCGCCCGCCGACCTCAACGCCCTCGACCCGAAGGTGTGGTCGCACACCGTCAGCCGTACGGACGACGGTGTCGTGAGCGTCGGAGGGCTCGAAGTCACCGCGCTCGCCGAGGAGTTCGGCACGCCGGCGTACTTCGTCGACGAGACCGACTTCCGGGAGCGGGCGCGGGCCTGGCGCACCGCGTTCGGGCACGACGCCGACGTCTTCTACGCGGGCAAGGCATTCCTGTCGCGCGCTGTCGTGCGGTGGCTGCACGAGGAGGGGCTCAACCTGGACGTGTGTTCCGGGGGTGAGCTGGCAACCGCCCTCTCCGCCGGGATGCCCGCCGACCGCATCGCCTTCCACGGCAACAACAAGTCCGAGAACGAGATCCGTACGGCCATCGAGACCGGCGTCGGACGGATCGTGCTCGACTCCTTCCAGGAGATCGTGCGGGTGGCCCACATCGCGCAGTCCCTCGGCAAGCGGCAGCGGGTGCAGATCCGGGTGACGGTGGGCGTGGAGGCGCACACCCACGAGTTCATCGCCACGGCTCACGAGGACCAGAAGTTCGGGATCGCGCTCGCCGACGGGCAGGCCGCCGAGGCCGTACGGCGGGCGCTCGCGCTCGACGCGCTCGAACTCGTCGGGATCCACTCGCACATCGGCTCGCAGATCTTCGACATGGCCGGCTTCGAGGTCGCCGCCCGACGGGTTGTCGCGCTGCTGGCCGCCGTGCGGGACGAGCACGGCGTCGAGCTGCCCGAGATCGACCTCGGCGGCGGTCTCGGCATCGCGTACACCAGCGACGACGACCCCCGCGAGCCGCACGAGATCGCGAAGGCGCTGAGCGAGATCGTGACGCGCGAGTGCGAGTCCGCGAAGCTGCGTACGCCGCGGATCTCCGTGGAGCCGGGGCGCGCCATCGTCGGCCCGACCGCGTTCACGCTGTACGAGGTCGGCACCATCAAGCCGCTCGACGGGCTGCGGACGTACGTCTCGGTGGACGGCGGCATGTCCGACAACATCCGGACCGCGCTGTACGACGCCGAGTACAGCGTCGCCCTCGTCTCGCGCACCTCGGACGCCGAGCCGATGCTGGTGCGCGTCGTCGGCAAGCACTGCGAGAGCGGTGACATCGTCGTGAAGGACGCCTTCCTGCCCGCCGACCTGGCCCCGGGCGACCTCATCGCCGTCCCGGCGACCGGCGCGTACTGCCGGTCCATGGCCAGCAACTACAACCACGCGCTGCGCCCGCCGGTCGTCGCGGTGAAGGACGGCGCGGCGCGGGTGATCGTCCGCCGCGAGACGGAGGAGGACCTCCTGCGTCTCGACGTTGGATAGTGGTGAGCGGTGAGCGGTGTGGTGGCAGGTGCCTCGGGTGTGATGGTGGGTGCCCGCCGGTGACAGCAGGTGCCCGATGGTGACAGAGGGTGCCTGGTGGTGACGGTGGGTGATCGGAAGTGCCGGGGTTGTCGGGTGGAAGATCTCCTGTCGCCACCTGGCAGAAAAATGAAATAGACGTCTCACGATCCGGACGAAGGGTAGAAACTCCCGTCCGGTGAGTGAGACTGGTCCAACCGAAGACGGTATGAGGAAACGAGGTCGGATGATGCGTACGCGTCCGCTGAAGGTGGCGCTGCTGGGCTGCGGGGTTGTCGGCTCAGAGGTGGCGCGCATCATGACGACGCACGCCGACGACCTCGCGGCCAGGATCGGAGCCCCCGTCGAGCTGGCGGGCGTGGCCGTCCGCCGCCCCTCCCGGGTGCGCGAGGGCATCGACCCCGATCTCGTCACCACCGACGCCACCGCCCTCGTCAAACGCGGGGACATCGACGTCGTCGTCGAGGTCATCGGCGGTATCGAGCCCGCCCGCACGCTGATCACCACCGCGTTCGAGCACGGCGCCTCCGTCGTCTCCGCGAACAAGGCGCTGCTCGCCCAGGACGGTGCCGCCCTGCACGCGGCGGCGCAGCAGCACGGCAGGGACCTCTATTACGAGGCTGCCGTCGCCGGCGCCATCCCGCTGATCCGGCCGCTGCGCGAGTCCCTCGCCGGCGACAAGATCAACCGGGTGATGGGCATCGTCAACGGCACCACCAACTTCATCCTCGACAAGATGGACTCCACGGGGGCGGGTTACCAGGAAGCCCTCGACGAGGCCACCGCGCTCGGATACGCCGAGGCCGACCCGACCGCCGACGTCGAGGGTTTCGACGCCGCCGCCAAGGCCGCCATCCTCGCCGGGATCGCCTTCCACACACGGGTGCGCCTCGACGACGTCTACCGCGAGGGCATGAGCGAGGTCACCTCCGCCGACTTCGCCTCGGCGAAGGAGATGGGCTGCACCATCAAGCTCCTCGCCCTCTGCGAGCGGGCCGCCGACGGGGGATCGGTGACGGCGCGCGTGCATCCCGCAATGATTCCGCTGACCCACCCGCTGGCCTCCGTGCGCGGCGCGTACAACGCCGTGTTCGTCGAGTCGGACGCCGCCGGTCAGCTGATGTTCTACGGGCCGGGCGCGGGCGGCGCCCCGACCGCCTCCGCCGTCCTCGGCGACCTGGTCGCCGTCTGCCGCAACCGGCTCGGCGGTGCCACCGGGCCCGGCGACTCCGCGTACACCCAGCTGCCCGTCTCGCCCATGGGCGAGGTCGTCACGCGCTACCACATCAGCCTCGACGTGGCCGATAAACCGGGCGTTCTCGCTCAGGTCGCCACCGTCTTCGCCGAGCACGGAGTGTCCATCGATACCGTGCGGCAGTCGGGCAAGGACGGCGAGGCCTCCCTCGTCGTCGTCACTCATCGTGCGTCCGACGCGTCCCTGGACGGGACCGTCGAGGCGCTGCGCAGCCTCGACACCGTGCGGGGTGTCGCCAGCATCATGCGGGTTGAAGGAGAGTAACCAGCAATGACCCACCAGTGGCGCGGAATCATCGAGGAGTACCGGGACCGGCTTCCGGTGTCCGACAGCACGCCGGTCGTGTCGCTCCGTGAGGGCGGCACGCCGCTCGTGCCCGCGCAGGTGCTCTCCGAGCGCACGGGCTGCGAGGTCCACCTCAAGGTGGAGGGTGCCAACCCGACCGGGTCCTTCAAGGACCGCGGTATGACCATGGCCATCACGCGGGCGAAGGAGGAGGGCGCGAAGGCCGTCATCTGCGCCTCCACCGGCAACACGTCGGCGAGCGCCGCCGCTTACGCCGTGCGCGCCGGGATGGTCTGTGCCGTCCTCGTGCCGCAGGGCAAGATCGCGCTCGGCAAGATGGGGCAGGCCCTCATCCACGGCGCCAAGATCCTCCAGGTCGACGGCAACTTCGACGACTGTCTGACGCTGGCGCGCTCGCTGTCCGACAACTACCCGGTGGCGCTGGTCAATTCGGTCAACCCGGTGCGTATCGAGGGCCAGAAGACCGCCGCCTTCGAGATCGTGGACATGCTCGGCGACGCGCCCGACATCCATGTCCTTCCGGTGGGTAACGCGGGCAACATCACCGCGTACTGGAAGGGGTACACGGAGTACGCCGCCGACGGCATCGCCCGGCACACCCCGCGCATGTGGGGGTTCCAGGCGTCCGGTTCGGCGCCGATCGTGCGCGGCGAGGTCGTCAAGGACCCGTCGACGATCGCCACCGCGATCCGGATCGGCAACCCGGCCTCGTGGAAGTTCGCGCTGGCCGCGCGGGACGAGTCGGGCGGCTTCATCGACGAGGTGACGGACCGTGAGATCCTGCGCGCCTACCGGCTGTTGGCCGCGCAGGAGGGCGTCTTCGTCGAGCCCGCGTCCGCCGCGTCCGTCGCCGGTCTGCTGAAGGCCGCCGAGCAGGGCAAGGTCGACCCGGGCCAGCGCATCGTCTGCACCGTCACCGGGAACGGTCTCAAGGACCCCGACTGGGCCGTCGCGGGCGCCCCGCAGCCGGTCACGGTCCCGGTGGACGCGGCGACGGCGGCGGAGCGGCTCGGTCTGGCGTAAAACCGCCAGGCGTGAACCCGCCACGCGGGGCCGATCGGCCCCGCGTGAACCCGCCGGGCGGGGCCGGCCGGCTCCGTCGGACCCGGCGGAACGCGCCGGACGTGCAGAACACGCCGAAGGCGGGCGGAAAACCGTCGGAAAGCAGACGGAATCCGCCCGCCCTCCGGAGGGGTTGCCCCCACGGCGACCCGCCGGGGGGTGCACGGGGGGCTTACGACACGCATCGTGCGCCTCCTGTGCGCCCTATGTCGCCACAGAACCTTCCTTCGATAAGCTGTACCGAACCCGCCTGCCGCATATGCCGCGGTGCCGCGCCGTCCTTGCGGCCTCCGGGTCCTGGTGCCCGTCTGTCGCAGTCAGTTCATGTCGCAGTTCTTCGAAAATCTCGTACATCACGCAGCTCAAGGAGAGTCATCGAGCGATGGCCGGTCCAGCGTTCCGCGCCGCCGCCGTCCGGGTGCGCGTCCCCGCCACCAGTGCCAACCTCGGCCCGGGCTTCGACGCCTTCGGCCTGTCACTGGGGCTGTACGACGACGTGGTCGTCCGGGTGGCCGACTCCGGGCTGCACATCGACATCGCGGGTGAGGGCAGCGAGACGCTGCCGCGCGACGAGAACCATCTCCTCGTACGTTCCCTGCGCACCGCCTTCGATCTGCTGGGCGGACAGCCGCGCGGCCTCGAGATCGTCTGCGCCAACCGCATTCCGCACGGCCGGGGTCTCGGCTCCTCCTCCGCCGCCATCTGCGCCGGCATCGTCGCCGCCCGCGCGGTGACGATAGGCGGGGACAGCAGGCTCGACGACACCGCGCTCCTCGAGCTCGCGACCGAGATCGAGGGGCACCCCGACAATGTCGCGGCCTGTCTGCTCGGCGGTTTCACGCTCTCCTGGATGGAGTCCGGCGCCGCGCGGGCGATCAGGATGGAGCCCGCCGATTCCATCGTTCCGGTGGTCTTCGTGCCCGGAAAGCCCGTGCTCACCGAGACCGCGCGCGGTCTGCTGCCGCGCACCGTTCCGCACGTCGACGCCGCCGCCAACGCGGGTCGCGCCGCACTGCTCGTCGAGGCCCTGACCCGGCGCCCCGAGCTGCTGCTGCCCGCGACGGAGGACCGGCTGCACCAGGAATACCGTGCTCCGGCGATGCCGGAGAGCGCGGCGCTCGTGGAGCGCCTGCGCGCCGACGGCATCCCGGCGGTGATCTCCGGCGCGGGACCCACCGTCCTCGCGCTGGCGGACCGCGCGTCGGCCGACAAGGTGGCCGATCTCGCAGGTCAGAGCTGGGCCGCCAACCGTCTTGACCTCGACGCCCAGGGGGCGTGCGTGTTGCCGCTCGCACCTGTCGGGGTCAATTGACGACGCACGGTTGCCGGATTTGGAGAGGGGGAATGTTTGTTGGATCCGGTAGTGTTAACCTCAAGTCTGCACCCGACCCCACCATGGCGAGGTGCTTCGCGTCCCCGTCCGGGACACCCATTCTTCCGGGAGCCTCCCAAACTGCTTTGTGCCTTGCATTGGGTGCTATGCGCTGAGCAGTGCTGAGCACGCTCCGGAACCGGCGTGACCGAGCCGATGACACCGAACCTCAGTGCCACGGCTCCGGAATCGTCATCACCAGATATGTCTTCCGCCGCTTTGGCGGACCACCGCCCCGGCACGGTCCACATAGCAAGGACCAAAGCCGGACAGCACAACCGGTCGCCGAGCCAGACAGGCCGACGTCCGCTCCAGGGAAGGACCCTTCGTGAGCGACACCACCGATCTGATGGGCGCACGTGTCGAGGAGACCGCTGCCGCGCCCGCCACGGACGCCTCCGCGCCTGCCACCGGTGCCGGCTCCAGGCGACGCCGCGGTACCGGCCTCGAAGGCATGGTGCTGGCCGAGCTGCAGCAGGTCGCATCCGGCCTCGGAATCAGGGGCACCGCGCGTATGCGCAAGAGCCAGCTGATCGAGGTCATCAAGGAGGCGCAGGCGGGAGGGGGCGCTCCGGCCAAGTCGGCGTCCGACGACGCCGCCGAGACCAAGCCGAAGCGCCGGACCACCTCGAAGGCCCGTACGAGCGACGAGGCCGCCGCCCCGGCCGAGACGAAGGCCGAGAAGGTCGCCGCCGAGAAGGCCGTGGCCCAGCAGCAGATCGAGATCCCCGGCCAGCCGGCGTCCGACGACGCCCCTGCCGAGCGCCGCCGTCGCCGTGCCACCGCCGAGGCGGGCAGCCCCGAGACGGTCGCCGCCGAGGCGAAGAGCGAGCCGAAGGCCGAGGCGCAGCCGCAGGGCGACGCCGAGGGCGCCGACGGCCGCCGCGAGCGTCGTGAGCGCCGTGACCGCGACCGGGGCGGCCGTGACCGCGACCGCCGCGGCAACAAGGGCGACGAGCAGCAGGGCGGCCAGGGCGGCGGGCAGCAGCGCCCGGACCGTCAGGAGCGCCAGGACCGTCCGGACCGTCAGCAGCAGGGCGGCGGCCGTCAGGACCGCCAGCAGACGCGTGACAACGGTCCGCGTGACAACGGTCCGCGTGACAACGGTCCGCGTGACAACGGCCCGCGCGACAACGGCCCGCAGGACGACGACGACTTCGAGGGCGGCCGCCGCGGCCGGCGCGGCCGTTACCGGGACCGCCGTGGGCGTCGTGGACGTGACGAGATCGCCGAGCCGCAGGTCGCCGACGACGACGTGCTGATCCCCGTCGCGGGCATCCTCGACATCCTCGACAACTACGCGTTCATCCGTACGTCGGGCTACCTGCCGGGTCCCAACGACGTGTACGTCTCTCTCGCCCAGGTCCGCAAGAACGGTCTGCGCAAGGGTGACCACGTCACCGGCGCGGTCCGTCAGCCCAAGGACGGCGAGCGCCGCGAGAAGTTCAACGCGCTGGTCCGCCTCGACTCGGCGAACGGCATGGCGGCCGAATCCGGGCGCGGGCGCCCGGAGTTCAACAAGCTGACGCCACTCTACCCGCAGGACCGGCTCCGCCTGGAGACCGACCCGGGTGTCCTGACGACCCGGATCATCGACCTCGTCGCGCCGATCGGCAAGGGCCAGCGCGGTCTGATCGTGGCCCCGCCGAAGACCGGCAAGACCATGATCCTGCAGGCGATCGCCAACGCGATCACCATCAACAACCCCGAGTGCCACCTGATGGTCGTCCTGGTCGACGAGCGTCCGGAAGAGGTCACCGACATGCAGCGGTCGGTCAAGGGCGAGGTCATCTCCTCGACCTTCGACCGTCCGGCCGAGGACCACACCACGGTCGCCGAGCTCGCCATCGAGCGCGCCAAGCGTCTGGTGGAGCTGGGCCACGACGTCGTCGTGCTGCTCGACTCGATCACGCGTCTGGGCCGTGCGTACAACCTCGCCGCCCCGGCCTCCGGCCGCATCCTGTCCGGTGGTGTCGACTCGACCGCGCTGTACCCGCCGAAGCGCTTCTTCGGTGCCGCGCGCAACATCGAGGACGGCGGCTCGCTGACCATCCTGGCCACCGCGCTCGTCGACACCGGCTCGCGCATGGACGAGGTCATCTTCGAGGAGTTCAAGGGCACCGGCAACGCCGAGCTCAAGCTCGACCGGAAGCTCGCCGACAAGCGTGTCTTCCCGGCGGTGGACGTGGACGCGTCCGGTACCCGTAAGGAAGAGCTCCTGCTCGGCAGCGACGAGCTCGCCATCACCTGGAAGCTGCGTCGCGTGCTCCACGCGCTCGACCAGCAGCAGGCGATCGAGCTGCTGCTCGACAAGATGAAGCAGACGAAGTCGAACGCCGAGTTCCTGCTCCAGATCCAGAAGACGACGCCGTCGCCGGGCAACAACAACGACTGACGTCTTCGCGACCGAGGTCCTCCGCGACCGGAGTTCGCAGGGCAGAAACCGCAAAGGACCGCCCCCGTCACCCAGGTGACGGGGGCGGTCCTTTGTGCTGTCCGGGACACGTGTACGATCGCGCCCTTGCACTTCTGCTGAAGCAGATCTGAACTCTTGACTCTGAGGGGGGACTTGAGTGGATACGTCCACGTCCGGAGGCGGTCGGCACAGACGCCGCATACGGATCGCCGTGCCGGTCGCCGCAGCCGGCCTCGCCGCCGCGGTCGCCGGTGCGCTTCTGATGTCGTCCGCGAACGCCGCGCCCAACACGACGCCACCCACTCCGACCGTGCGGCCCACCCACTCGACGCCGTCCCTGGCCGAGCTGGAGAAGCGTGTGGCGGGCGCCGTCGCCGGTGACGACATCGCGGGCCGGACGACCCAGAAGGCGTCGCTGAGCGCCGGTACGAACACGGCGAAGGTCGACCCGAAGATCATCGGCGGCACCACGACCACCATCAGCACGGCCCCGTTCATGGCCCAGCTCTGGTACTACGACGAGGCCAACGAGATCGGCTTCTTCTGCGGCGGCTCCGTCGTCTCGCCGACGAAGATCCTGACCGCCGCGCACTGCGTCAAGGGCTACGACTGGAAGGCCAACGGCGCCGTCATCACCGGCACCTCCCAGCTGGCGAGCGGCAGCGAGCTGCCGGCAGGTGCCACGGTCAGCGCTCCCTGGCGGCAGTGGAACCACCCGTCGTACAGCTCGACGACCATCGACAACGACATCGCGGTCATCACGCTGGCGAACCCGGTCTCCGCCAAGCCGATCCGCATGACGACGTCCGGTGACACCGCGTCGTACGCGTCCGGCACCAAGGCGAAGCTCTTCGGCTGGGGCCGCACCAGCTCCACCACCGGCGACATCTCCGAGACGCTGAAGACGGCCACGCTGCCGATCAACTCGGACAGCACGTGCAACACGGGCATGCAGTCGGTCCTCGGTGAGGACGCCTTCGTCGAGGGCCACATGGTCTGCGCGGGCACCAAGGCGACCGGCACCGACGCCGGCACCACCACCGCCTGCAACGGCGACTCCGGCGGCCCGCTGATCGTCAACGACCGCATCGTCGGTGTCGTCTCCTGGGGTGTCGAGGACTGCGTCAAGAAGGGCGCGTACAGCGTCTTCTCGAAGGTCAGCACCTACGTCGGCGCCGCCTACCCGCGCGTCGAGGACACCAACCTGAGCGGCGACCACAAGGCCGACCTGTGGGTCCGCAACGCGTCGACCAAGACGGGCTACTCGAAGGACTCCAAGGGCACCTCGTTCGCCGCGCGCGTGTCGTGGGGCGGCTGGGACGGCGTCAACGTCGTGCTCCAGACCGACCTGAACCGTGACGGCTACCAGGACCTCGTGGTGCGCGACAGCGCCAGCGGGGACGTCTACTGGATGCACTACCTGAGGTCGATCGACGACTGGGCCACCGACAAGATCTTCAGCAGCTGGGGTACCCGTCAGCGCATCATCGCGCCGGGCGACCTCAACGGCGACGGTCTGCCCGACATCCTCTCCGTCGACTCCTCCGGCGTGATGTGGCAGTACCCGGGCAAGGGCAACGGCACCTTCTCGTCGCGTGTCCAGGTCGGCACCGGCTGGAGCCAGTACAACTCGGTGCGCGGGCACGGCGACTTCACCGGTGACGGCAAGGCCGACCTGATCGCGCGCAGCAAGACCGGCTCGTACATCTACCTGTACAAGGGCACCGGCAAGACCGGCAGCGGAGCCTTCTCCACCCGCATCAAGGTGCGCACGTGGAGCAGCTACAACGCCTTCGACGCCGTCGGTGACGTGACCGGCGACGGCAAGGCCGACTTCCTGGCCCGCACCTCCGGCGGCACGCTGTACCTGTACCCGGGTACCGGCAAGGCCACCAGCGAGATCTTCGCCACGCGGATCTCGGTCGGCACCGGTTTCCAGGAGTACGACATCTTCGGCTGACATCGCAGGTGAGCGGGTTCTTCCCGGTCTCGCCGGCCACGCAACGTGCCCATCGCGCTACGCGGTGGGCACGCTGCGTTGTGCAACCCTTTCCCGGGTTTCCCAGTCTGACCGTACGGAGTGACCATGGAGCGGTACGCCTCGTCACGTCCAGCTGGGCCTAGCCCTGAAAGCAGGGGGTAACCGACCGTAAAGGAAACCGAGGAGCACATGCCTGCCGAGAGCACGCCGGAGCCCGCCATACCGGGCGACCCCGGCAACAACACCCCGTCCCGGGCCAAGGGCCGTCGCCCCAGGACCCGCAGCACGCGGAGCAAGGCCGTGCTCGTCACGGCCTGGACCGCGGCGGGCGTCGTGGTGCTCGGCGGCACCGGAGCCGGCTACCTGTACTTCAAGCTCAACGGCAACCTCAAGAACGTCGACATCAACCAGGCGCTCGGCAGCGAACGGCCCACGAAGGTCGACAACGGCTCCGAGAACATCCTGGTCCTCGGCTCCGACACCCGATCCGGCGGCAACAAGAAGCTGGGCGGCGGCACCGACGACGGCAGCGCTCGCTCCGACACCGCGATGATCGTCCACGTGTACAAGGGCCACAAGAAGGCCAGCGTGGTCTCCATTCCGCGCGACACCCTCATCAAGCGGCCCTCCTGTGTCGACGACGAGGGCACCCGCCACGACGCGGCCACCGGCGTGATGTTCAACTCCGCCTACTCCACCGGTGGCGCCGCCTGCGCGGTGAAGACCGTCGAGTCCGTCACCGGCATCCGCATGGACCACTACATCGAGGTCGACTTCAGCGGCTTCCAGAAGCTGATCGACGACCTCGGCGGTGTCACGGTCACCACGACCAAGGACATCAAGGACCCCGAGAGCCATCTGAACCTGAAGGCCGGATCGCACGAACTCAACGGCAAGCAGGCACTCGGCCTGGTCCGTACCCGGCACGGCGTCGGCGACGGCTCCGACCTCGGCCGCATCCAGCTCCAGCAGGCGTTCATGAAGGCGCTCGTCGACCAGGTCAAGCACATCGGGATCCTGTCCAGCCCGAAGAAGCTGTACGACCTCGCCGACACCGCGACCAAGACGGTCACCACCGACTCCGACATCGGCAGTGTCACCGACCTCGCCTCCTTCGCGAGCGGCCTCAAGGGCATCGGCTCGTCCCGCATGACCATGGTGACGATGCCGGTCCAGTACGACAGCGCCGACGCCAATCGCGTCCTGGTCGACAAGGACAAGGCCGAGCTGGTCTGGAAGGCGCTGAAGGACGACCGGCCGATCCCGAAGGCGGCCACCAAGGGCACCGCCACCGGCACCGCGAAGGGCGTCGTCAGCCCCGGCTGACCCGCCCGCGGAGCCCCTGGGAATAGATCGTCGCGTCCCCCCGTTTTGGGGGATACGGCCAGTGCTGGCAGACTGGTACGTCGGCCCCGGTTCACGCACCCGCAACCAGCGGCGGCGACCCGGTGCCCTCCCGAAACTAGGAGACACCTTGAAGCGCGACATCCACCCCGAGTACGTCGAGACGCAGGTCAGCTGCACCTGTGGCGCGTCGTTCACCACGCGGAGCACGATCTCCAGCGGCGCCATCCGCGCCGAGGTCTGCTCCGAGTGCCACCCGTTCTACACGGGCAAGCAGAAGATCCTCGACACCGGTGGCCGTGTGGCCCGCTTCGAGGCCCGCTTCGGCAAGGCTGCAGCTGCCAACAAGTAGCGAGCCCACAGCGCCGGTCTTCGGTGTCCCCCGCACGGGGACGCCGGGACCGGCGCTTTGCGGTCCAGCCCCCTCCCCCCCAGGTCCTCGAACCCGTTCGAGGACCTGGGGGACCCCCACGC